>JBFKXW010000146.1:0-6829 GCA_041637915.1 Pseudomonadales bacterium
AGTAGGCGAGCAGGACCGGCGCCTCGAAACCCGGGACGAGTCGCTTGTAGCTGTTGGTGGATGCGTTCGTGAACGCATTCAGGGCGCGCGCATGCTTGATGATGCCGCCGATGTAGAACAGTGCCGTTTCGGACAGGCCGCCGTACTTGTCTCCGGAGAACTGGTTTTCACCGCCCTTGGAGAAAGACTGGTGCACGTGCATGCCGTTGCCGTTGTCGCCGACCAGCGGCTTGGGCATGAAGGTTGCCGTCTTGCCATAGGCGTGGGCGACGTTGTGTACGCAGTACTTGAGGATCTGAATTTCATCCGCCTTTTTCACCAGCGTGTTGAAGCGCACGCCGATTTCGTTCTGACAGGCGGTGCCCACTTCGTGGTGATGCACTTCGACGGTCAGGCCCATTTGCTGAAGCGCGCCACACATGGCACTCCGCAGGTCATGCGCGGAGTCGACCGGCGGGACCGGAAAGTAGCCGCCCTTGACGCGGGTGCGGTGACCCAGGTTGCCCGGCTCAATCTCGGAGTTCGAGGCCCAGGCGGCTTCTTCAGAAAAAATGCTGAAGCTGGCCGCGTTGATTTCGTTGGTCCACTTCACGTCATCGAAGACGAAGAATTCGGGTTCGGGGCCGAAGTAACACTCATCGCCCAGGCCGGTGGACTTCAGATATTCCTCGGCACGTTTGGCGAGCGAGCGCGGGTCGCGATCGTAGGCCTGCATGGTGGAGGGCTCGATTACATCGCAACGGATGTTGACCGTGACTTCGTCGGTGAACGGATCCACGACCGAAGAACTGTCTTCCGGCATCAGGATCATGTCGGACTCGTTGATCGCCTTCCAGCCGGCGATGGAGGAGCCATCAAACATTTTGCCTTCGTCAAAAAATTCCTGGTTGATATCGCTGGCCGGAATCGTGACGTGCTGCTCCTTGCCGCGCGTGTCGGTAAAGCGCAGATCCGCCCACTTCACGTCGTTGTCTTTGATCAGTTTGAGGGTTTTATCGTCTGACATCGTGCTGGTTCTCCACTACTCAGGTCAGTTTGGGATGTTGCGCGATCCACCGGCAGGCACAATCCTGGGGTGAACTACGGTGCAAAGGGAATGGCAATATGCATGCCACCCTTCCGGGGCAGAAATTGACGAAGAATCAATGCGTTGGAACGTGTTGCGCAAGCCTGGTTGTTCCAGTTTGGTGCGGTTGGATCAATCGTGCCCAGTTTTGGTGCGAGCCTTCCGGCCGGCGATCAGAAGAAGGTAAATGTCCCTTTCTTCCTGCCAGATCCGCTCCACCGAGTGGCCATGTACTCTGCACCACGCCGGGATGTCATGCAAGACCCCGGGGTCGGTCGCGATGCCTCCCGGTCGCTCGTCGGCTGGCTGCGCAGAATCGGACAGGCGCCATTCCAGCGCCCGGCGCACCATGAGTACCTTGCCGCCCAGGCAAGGGGGCAGGGGGCGGGTGCCTGCCATCGCCGTGCTGCGGGTGGTGCACGACCTCGTTCTCGTGTTCCCCGGCACTGTCGATGGAATGCAGCGGGATGCCAAGCTGCTCAGCCGACCACAACGGGTTGCTGCGGCGTGGCCTCGCCGGGTCCTGCTGGCGAATGACATGGGTGCGCCCTCCCACACAGAATCCCGTGGAAAAGTTCAGCCCCTCCACCTCGATGCCTGGTTCGGGCATCATTCCGGCAGCGAGCAGGGAGTCCGACCCCCTGACAGCAACGCAACCGCCTTTCCGGATACGACTTTCCGGTCGAATTTTGTTCAGGGGGCGCGAAGTGGATCGGATTTGTCCGTATAATCGCGCACCCCTGATGGGCCTGTGGCCCTCCCTAGCTGACTCTGGAGCCTCGCCATGACGCGTGGAACGCGGAACATTGCCATCATCGCCCACGTCGACCATGGCAAAACAACCCTTGTGGACTGCCTGCTGCGCGAGTGCGGGATGCTGGCGCGCGGCAACGAGGGTGATGAGCGGATCATGGACCGCAACGATCAGGAGAAGGAGCGTGGCATCACGATTCTCTCCAAGCAGTGTTCCCTGCGCTGGGATGGCTGGCAGATCAATATCATCGACACCCCGGGGCACGCTGACTTCGGCGGCGAAGTCGAACGCATCATGAGCATGGTGGATGCGGTGCTGCTGGTGGTGGACGCGGTCGAGGGGCCGATGCCGCAGACCCGTTTCGTGACCATGAAGGCATTTGAGAAAGGCCTCCAGCCGATCCTGATCGTAAACAAAGTGGATCGCGACGGTGCACGACCTCACCAGGTGATCGATGAAGTGTTCGATTTGTTTGCCTCACTCGATGCCAGTGAGGAGCAGCTCGACTTCCCGGTCGTGTTTGCCTCCGCAATCCGCAACTTGTCCGGCAACGAGCCGGATGTGCTGCTGGAGGGTATGACACCGATCCTGGAGGCGGTGATCAAGCATGCGCCGGAGCCCGATGTGGCATCGGAGCAGGAGCCTTTCCAGATGCAGGTCTGCTCGCTGGAGTGGTCCAGTTACGTGGGGATTCTTGGCATCGGCCGGGTTCGACGCGGCTCCATTGAGCGCAATCAACCGGTCACGCTGGTCAGCAACGACGGCTCCCGCCGGGATGGTAAGGTGCTGCAGGTGTTCGGCTATTCGGGCCTGGAGAAGGAAGAACGCCATCAGGCGGTCGCCGGGGACATCATCTGTATCTCCGGCATTGAGGGCCTGAAGATTGGCGACACCCTCTGTGCGCAGGGACAGCCCGATCCACTGCCGCCGATTCATGTCGACCAGCCGACCGTCCGCATGACTTTCCAGGTCAACAATTCACCCTTTGCCAGTCGCGAGGGGAAGTTCGTCACGTCCAGCAAGCTGGCTGAGCGGCTGCAGCAGGAAACCCTGCACAACGTCGCCTTGCGGGTGGAGCAGGGCGATTCTCCGGACCGCTGGCTGGTGTCCGGTCGTGGCGAGCTGCACCTGTCGGTGCTGATCGAGACCATGCGGCGGGAGGGCTATGAATTTGGCGTGTCCCCGCCGGAAGTGATCTGCCGGGAGGTTGATGGCGAGTTATGCGAGCCGTTCGAGAATCTGGTGTTGGATATCGAGGAGGACTGCCAGGGCCCGGTGATCGAGGAGCTGGGCCGGCGCAAGGCGGACATGACCGACATGCAGCCGGCGGGTGCGGGCCGGATTCGGGTGACCTTCACGATTCCGGCCCGGGGGCTGATCGGCTTCCGTTCCAGGTTCCTGACCCTGACCCGCGGGACCGGCATCATGAGTCATGCCTTCGACCACTATGGACCACAACGGGCGGGCGAGATCAAGCGTCGGCAGAATGGTGTGCTGGTCTCCATGGCAACCGGCAAGGCGCTCGCTTATGCGCTGTTCAACCTGCAGGACCGCGGCCGTCTGCTGATTGGCGCCAACACCGAAGTGTACGAGGGCATGATCATTGGTATCCATGCGAGGGATAACGATCTGGTGGTGAACCCGTTGAAAGGCAAGCAGCTCACCAACGTGCGTGCCTCTGGCAAGGACGATGCCGTGCAACTGTCGCCGCATATCGACATGACGCTGGAGCAGGCCATGGAGTTCATCGCGGATGATGAACTGCTGGAGGTGACACCCAAATCCCTGCGCGTCCGCAAACAGTTGCTGACGGAGAACGACCGCAAGCGCGCGGCGCGTGGAATTTGACGCCGTTTGATGCCGGCACTTTGATTATTCGGCGAATGCGTTACATTGAAGGACGTGATTGCCGGGAATCAACCACGTGCGCCTGCTCTATCCGGACATTGTTCCCCGTCGGGAATTCCACCTCGAGGTAGATCCGCCTCACGTCCTGTATGTGGAGGAGTCGGGCAACCCCCATGGTATTCCGGTCCTGTTCGTGCATGGCGGGCCGGGGGCCGGCTGCGCCGCGTTCAACCGGCGTTTCTTCGATCCGGACCTCTATCGCATCATCCTGTTCGATCAGCGCGGTGCCGGACGCTCGGAGCCGCACGCCGAATTGCGTGACAACCACACGGCCGCGCTGGTCGAGGACATGGAGAAAATCCGCCAGGAACTCGGTATCGAGCGCTGGATGCTGTTTGGTGGATCCTGGGGCTCTACGCTGTCGCTGGTCTACGCGCAGGCGCACCCGGAGCGCGTGCTCGGCATGGTCCTGCGGGGGGTTTTTCTGTGCCGACGACAGGACATTGACTGGTTCTACCAGTACGGGGCGAGTCAGATATTCCCCGAGTACTGGGAAGACTTTGTTGCCCCCATTCCGGCGGGGCGTCGCCATCAGATGGTCGATGCGTACTATGAGCTGCTGACCGGCGACAATGATCTGGCGCGGATGTCTGCAGCCAAGGCGTGGTCAGTCTGGGAAGGGCGCACCGCGACCCTGCGCCCGAATGAGGGGCTTGAACAGCATTTCAGTGAGCCGCATCTGGCCCTCTCGCTGGCGCGTATCGAAGCCCATTACTTCCGGAACAATGCGTTCCTGGAGGAGAACCAGATTCTTGAACAGGCCGGCACCTTGCAGGGTATTCCCGGTGTCATCGTGCACGGTCGCTACGACATGATCTGCCCCGCGGAAAATGCCTTTGCCCTGCATCAGGCCTGGCCGGAGGCAGAGTTGCAGATCATTCGGGACTGCGGCCATTCGGCGACTGAGCCGGGGCTGGTGGATGCCCTCGTGCGCGCCACTGCCACCATGGCACGCCTGCTGGATCCGTCTGCTTGAAGGCATTGCTGCAGCGTGTGCGCAGCGCGCGTGTGACGGTTGCGGAGCAGGCAGTTGGCGAAATCGGGCCCGGGCTGCTCATCTTTCTCGCTGTAGAGCGCAACGACACCACGCAGCAGTCGGAGCGCATGCTGGAGCGGCTGCTGGGGTATCGGGTGTTCCCGGATACAGCCGGGCGTATGAACCAGAGTCTGCGGGACGTGCAGGGTGGCCTGCTGGTGGTTTCGCAGTTCACTCTGGCCGCGGATACGCGCAAAGGTGCCCGCCCCAGTTTCACACCCGCTGCGGAGCCTGAACACGGCCGCACGCTGTACGAACATTTCCTGCAGTGCGCGCGCGCCGTGCACCCGGAGGTGGCTACCGGTCAGTACGGCGCGGATATGCAGGTCGCGCTGGTCAACGACGGTCCGGTGACTTTTCTGCTCGAGGTGAGTGCTTGAACTGGCGGATCGCCGCTGACCTCGTGTTGTTGTTGCATCTCGCGTTCATCATTTTCGCAGTGGCGGGTGGACTGCTGGCCTTGCGTTGGCGTTGGGCGCCACTGTTGCATCTGCCGGCCGCCTTTTGGGCGGTCTGGATCGAGTGGTCCGGCGGGTTTTGCCCCCTGACCCCGATGGAAAACCATTTTCGCGCGCTGGCCGGGCAGGCCGGGTACGACGGCGGTTTCATCGACCAGTACCTGCTGCCGCTGATATACCCGGCTGGCCTGACGCGGGAGGTCCAGCTCGTGCTCGGCGCGGGTGCCCTTTGCATCAATGTGTTGATCTACGGGTGGGTGTTCCACACGGCTCGAGCGGGACCGAAGTCTCCCAAGTCATAGTGAAGGCAGGAACCGAGCAACGGGGTGCCAGAATGATCCGCGCGGTAGGCGGCCGGCTGTGCACAGGATAGGGGGCCGGCGCGCACTCAGCCTTCCGAATCCGATTGTTCCACAAAGCGCCCGAAGAACAGTCCTGCCTCGAATAGCAGCCACATGGGGAGTGCCAGCAACACCTGCGAGATGATGTCTGGTGGTGTCATCAGCATGCCGACCGTGAAGCAGCCGATGATGATATAGGGCCGCTTGTTCGCCATTCCGGCGACATCGATGATGCCCATGCTGATCAGGATGACCGTGGCAACGGGAATCTCGAAGGCGATGCCGAATGCCAGGAACAGCTTGATGACGAAATCCAGGTAGCGGCTGATGTCGGTCATGACCGCCACGTTCTCCGGGCCGATGGAGGTGAAAAAACCGAACACCAGTGGAAACACGACGAAGTAGGCAAAGGCCAGTCCCAGGTAGAACAACAGAATGCTCGAGATCAGCAGCGGCATGGCGATCTTCTTTTCATGCAGATACAGACCGGGCGCGACAAACATCCAGATCTGATACAGCACGACGGGCATCGCCAGACAGAGGGCTGCCAGCAACGACAGTTTGAAGGGCGCAAGAAAGGGGGAGGCAACTTCTGTTGCGATCATTGTGGCGCCGGCAGGCAGCAGTGCACGCAGGGGTTCCGAAAGCCATTGGTACAGCTCATTGGCGAAGGGATAGAGCACCAGGAACGCCACCAGCACCGCCAGCACCGCGCGCAACAAACGCTCGCGCAGTTCGGTCAGGTGGACGACGAGCGGTTGTCCTTCCTCCACGGATTCCTCGGGTACGCTGCCGGGCAACTGTGCAGTCATGGGTTCAGGCAACATCCTTGCTGGGGCCGGATTTCGGTTGCGCAGGGTGCTGTGGCGCTGGCTGGGTTGCCTTTGCCTCCAGTTGCTCCTGTGCCTGCCGCGCGCCTTCTTCAATGGTGCGGCTGAATTCCTCCAGCCCCAGTTTCTTGCGTTCCTCTTCCAGCTTCTGTCGCAGCTCTTCCGCGCGCAACTCGCGACTGACTTCATCACGCAGGGACTGAAAGCTGCGCCGGAGGCGGCCCAGCATCACGCCGAGCGTGCGTGCTGCTTCCGGCAGTCGCTCCGGACCCAGCACCAGCAGGCCGACCACGGCCAGCAGGACCAGTTCGGCAAAGCCGATGTCGAACAAGTTGCCGCGCTCCCGTGCTGGTTAGCCGGTCTTGCGCTCGCCGGTCGGGCCAGACTCCGGTTTGACGTCATAGACCTGGCCGCTCTCCGACGACTGGTCTGGGAT
>JBFKXW010000147.1:0-6824 GCA_041637915.1 Pseudomonadales bacterium
AAACAGACCCCTCCGACTGGCTGGTCATGTTCCATGTCGACTGGAATGCCTGGAAGAATCCGAAGCCACCCACTGCTGCCGAACTCGAAGACGCTTCCCAGGGCAGAAAGGTGATTCTCGTCTGTGAGTCACTGCACCGGGCGGTACTCTCGGAAAGTGGCCTCCGGGCCTGCGAAGTCAGCAACTATTCACACACCGCGTTTGTCGAAACATCCCGTGGCGAGATGAACGGGGTGGTTTGGGAGGAAGTGTTTTCCGCCTGCCTGGAACAGGTACTGAATGCGGTCATTGCATCACTGGGTGAGGACCGGTTTGCCGGGGTGCTTCTGGCCGAAGCGAACCGTCACCTCGCCCATGGCATCACCGATGCCCATGATCCATGCGTCACGTATGACATGAGCCAGGCCATGGATCGACTGAACCAGGAGACACCCTTGCGGATCAGCTGGTCAGAGGTGGGAAACATGGGGCCGCTCAGTACGGCAGGCAACGGGCGCCCCCTTCGGAGTTTCGGCGACGGGCCCAGCAGTGCCAAGGTATTCACCGATGGCGCCCACCGCTGTGCCCTGTGCATCGAGGCCGGGGAGGCCGTCCGGATGACGCTCGGCATGCTCACGAATGCGGTGAGGCAGTTTGATTTCAGCCCGCTGGGACAGCTTTTCAAGCACGAGACTGCCTACAGGCACGGCTACTTCTATCAAAAGGGCGCCCTCTTCGAACCGGAGGATCTGACGAACCGGCTGAGAGCCCTGGATGAAAGCCATGATCGCCTGAAAATCCATGCGCTGGGTAATCACGCGGTCGACATGACCTGTGACTGCATCATCGAGGCTGGCATCACCACCAAGGTCTGCCTGGAACATGCAACGATTGTCGACGATCAGAACATCGAAAAACTGGCGAGGCTCGGTGTCCGGGTCTCCGCGCAACCCGGATTTCTCCCGCACTTCGGCAAGCAGTTTACGAATATGGGGCTGACCGGCCGGTATCGCGGACTGGCCCTCCGGTCGATGCTCGATGCCGGCGTGGACCTGGTCATGAGTTCCGACTACCCGTGTGGGCCGCTGGATCCACTGCACAACATGCGGTGTGCCGTCGAGAGATCCCTGCCCGGCGGCCGGACCTACCTGGAACAGGAAGCTGTCAGCGAGGAAGAGGCTGTGTACGCCTACACAATCGCGGGTTCGAAAGGCATCACCGGCAGACCCGGTCAGGGCATCGTGGAGAATGCACCGGCCGATTTTGTCGTGCTCACGGGCAACCCGTTTGTGCATTCAACGGTGGTGGACAGTACCTGGATATCCGGCAAAGCTGTCTACCAGGCCTGACAGAGAGGAATTTCGATTGGAAAAGGTCATCGTAATCGGCGCAGGGTTCTCCGGTCTCGCTGCGGCAGATGCCCTTTCTGCCGCCGGCAGGGAGGTGACGATCCTGGAAGCACGTGACCGCGTGGGTGGTCGTGCGCGCACGGAGCAGCTGCCGGATGGCATCTGGCTCGATTATGGCGGGCAATGGCTCGGACCCGGGCAGACCGAGATGTATGCGCTCGCGGACCGCCTTGGACACGCCACCTGGCCGATGCATGTACGGGGCCATGTCCGCACGATCTTCTCCGGCCGCAAGGGTAAGTACCGGGGCCCCATCCCGTACAGCCTGCCGCTGGCCGGTCAATGGAGTCTTCTCAAGGCTTTTGCGCGCTGGTACTGGCAGTCGTGGCAGGTTCCGCTCGAAGCGCCCTGGACAGCACGTGGAGCGAATGCACTGGATGCAATGACTGTAGGCGACTGGATACGCACAAACCTGCGGCAGGCGGATGCGAGGAACCTCTTCCAGGTCGCCATCGAAAGCGTTTTCGCATCCCACCCGGATGACATCAGCCTGCTGCATGCACTCCACTACACGCGCAGCGGAAACGGGTTCATGTCACTGACAGAATCCAGGGGCGGCGCGCAGCAGGATCGCCTGCAACGCGGCGTGCAGCCGCTGGCTGAATCCTACCTCGAAGCGCTGCAAGCGCGTGGTGTGATCTGTGAACTGAACCAACCCGTCCTGCGCATCGAACAGCAGGAAGACGAGGTGCGGGTCCATACCCGTTCAAACCAGTACGCTGCACAACGGGTTGTCTGCGCGGCGCCGCCCGCCCTGGCGGCCGATATCAACTACGACCCGCCCCTGCCGGATGACAAGCGGACCTGCCTGCAGAACCTGGAGCCTGGCTGCGCGATCAAGTGTTTCGCGGTCTACGAAAAGCCGTTCTGGCGATCACGGGGCTGGTCGGGCTCTGCCGTCACCGACGTCGCGCCGATTCATGTCTGCTTCGACGTCACCCCGCCGGACGAACAGCGCGGCATCCTGATGGGGTTCATCGAGGGACGCGACGGCATCCGCGACAGCGAAAGTACGCCGGAACGGCGCCGCGAGCAGTTCCTGGATGCACTGGTCAGTTTCTTCGGTGAGGAAGCACGCCATCCCGTCGCGTATTACGATCACACCTGGCGCCACGATGAATGGGCCCGTGGTTGTTACGCCGGCGTCGCGCCACCCGGCCACTGGACTTCTGTCGGCCGGCAGGTCCGCGAGCCGCACGGCCGGATTCACTGGGCGGGCACCGAGACCAGTACACAATGGACCGGTTATTTCGAAGGTGCGATGCGCGCCGGAAAGCGGGCGGCGGAAGAGATCATCGCCCAGCCCCTGGCGGTGGGGTGATGCGGGGCCATCCTTATTCCCGCAAAGCGCGCCTGGATACTCCACGCGGCTGATTTATTGCGAGAAACTGGCTACTCCAACTGATCCTCGGCGACAAAATACTTCGGATCTTCAATCACATTGACCTCGACGAGGTCGCCGGCCTTCCGGAGCAGTTGCCGGCACTCTGCGCTCAGGTGAACCAGGTGGAGGGTTTTTCCGGCGCTGAGGTAGCGCTCCGCAAGCGTGTCGATGGCTTCCAGTCCGGAGTGATCGGCTACCCGGGAGCGGGCGAAATCGATGACCACGTCGTCGTTGTCGCGCTGCGGATCAAACCCTTCGAGAAAGGAGGTCACTGAACCGAAGAACAGCGGGCCGGTGACTGCATAAACCGTCGACCCCTTGTGATCCTCGCGCGCCTCGATCCGGATGTGCTTGGCGTGCTCCCAGGCGAAAACCAGGGCCGAGACGATCACACCCACCACGACGGCCATGGCGAGATCGGTGGCCACGGTAACGGCCGACACCAGTACCAGCACCAGCGCATCGCTGCGGGGCACTTTGCGCAGCACCCGAAAGCTACTCCATTCGAAGGTGCCGATGACCACCATGAACATCACGCCGATCAATGCGGCGAGCGGAATATTCTCGATCAGCCCCGATCCGACCAGAATGAACAACAACAGGAAGATGGCTGCAGAGATTCCGGACAACCGTCCGCGGCCCCCGGAGTTCACGTTGATCATGCTCTGCCCGATCATGGCGCAACCGCCCATGCCGCCAAACATGCCGGTGACCGTATTGGCCACACCCTGACCAATGCACTCCTGGTTGCCATGCCCCCTTGATTCGGTGATCTCGTCCACCAGGCGCAACGTCAGCAGTGACTCGATCAGTCCGATCGCTGCCAACACCACAGAGTATGGAAAGATGATCGCCAGTGTCTCGAAGTTGAAAGGAACCGACGGAACATGAAACGTCGGGAGCCCCCCGGCGATGGAGGCAATATCACCGACCACGCGGGTGTCCAGATCTGCCGCGATCACCAGTAGGCTGACGACCACGATCGCGGCCAGCGAAGAGGGAACTGCCCGCGTCAGCAACGGCAGGAAATGAATGATGACCATGGTCAGAAAGACCAGGCCGAGCATGGTGTAGAGCGCCGTTCCCTGGAGCCAGGCAACATCGATGCTGGAGTTCTCCAGAAAAGTGCCGGCCAGCCAGCCCGGCTCACCCGGCTGGCCGAACTGGCTCAGCTGCGCCAGAAAAATCACGATGGCCAGGCCGTTCACAAATCCCAGCATCACCGGATGCGGCACCATGCGGATCAGTTTGCCGAGCTTCATCAGGCCGGCGAGGATCTGCAGGAACCCCATGAGCACCACGGCAGCAAACAGGTATTCAACACCGTGCTCCGCGACCAGGGACACCATCACCACCGCGAGTGCGCCGGTTGCACCGGATATCATTCCGGGACGCCCGCCAATGCAGGCGGTAATCAGCCCAACCAAAAACGCTGCATAGAGCCCAACCAGAGGCTCGACGCCTGCGACAAAGGCGAACGCCACCGCTTCCGGGACCAGTGCCAGCGAAACGGTAAGCCCGGACAGCACATCCTTCCTGAATGTGGGTCTCCGGGCCGGGTGAAACTCAAACATGCCGGCGCCCTGTGTTGTTACGGTACGGCGCCAACATGGCAGTCCCTGGCAAGGGCGTGAGAGCCGCAATTCCAGAACAGTATGGTCTGACACCGCCGTTGCTGCCTGCGTGAAAGCCGCAATGGACGTGCCACTCTCATCCTGGATCCGGGAAAAGTTCCAGTGCGCCTGCGAATGCAATCAACAATCTGCTGAACGATCCTTGCGACATGGGCCTGCTATGGCGCATGCCCAGCGAAAGAAACGGCTGCTATCACCGCTTCCCCCCGAAAAAAAACCAGACAGTGATCGATGAAAAACTGTACAATCCGCGCCCCGCGCCATGCGGGCATTTACTCGGCGGATCATTACCGGGCCCTTGGGCAAACTCGTGTTCCCAATTCCCGGAACCGGTTTACCCGACAACCCAACGCACCAAGCCCGGACATCAGACATGACCCGCCCACAGGATCTCTCCTTCGCCCAACTGGCCCTGAACACCCCGATTCAGAATGCGCTTATTGATGTGGGCTATGAAACTCCCACCCCGATACAGGCACAGACCATTCCACTGCTACTCGATGGAAAAGATGTAGTCGGTCAGGCACAGACTGGCACCGGCAAGACCGCGGCCTTTGCATTGCCTTTACTTTCCCGACTGGAACTCAATACAGCCGACCCGCAAGTGCTGGTACTTGCTCCAACCCGGGAACTGGCCATTCAGGTGGCGGAAGCTTTTCAGAAGTACGCAATGCACCTGCCCGGCTTTCATGTGCTTCCGATTTATGGCGGGCAGGATTATGGAAGCCAGATTCGCGCTTTGCGTCGTGGTGTCCAGGTGGTGGTAGGAACCCCCGGCCGGGTCACGGACCATATGCGCCGCGGCACACTGAAGATCGATCAGCTCAGAACACTGGTGCTTGATGAGGCAGACGAGATGCTGCGTATGGGCTTCATAGACGAAGTTGAATGGATTCTGGAGCAGACCCCTCCCGAACGGCAGATTGCGCTGTTTTCTGCCACGATGCCGGCTCAGATCCGCCGGATTGCGCAAAAGCATCTGAAGGATCCAGCAGAAATTACCATCGAAGTCCGCACCACGACGGCAGAGACAATCCGGCAACGTTACTGGCCGGTCAGTGGAATGCACAAGCTGGATGCATTCACCCGAATTCTGGAGGCAGAGCCGTTCGATGCGCTGCTGGTTTTCGTTCGCACCAAGATCGCCACAGCCGAACTGGCGGACAAGCTGGCCGCTCGTGGATTTGCTGCTGCGGCACTGAACGGAGATATTCCACAACATCAGCGCGAGCGTACCGTCGAACACCTGAAGAACGGCAGACTGGACATTCTGGTAGCGACGGATGTCGCGGCACGTGGACTCGATGTGGGGCGCGTCAGTCACGTGGTGAACTATGACATCCCCTACGACACGGAATCCTACGTGCACCGCATCGGGCGTACCGGCCGTGCCGGAAAAACAGGAGATGCCATTCTGTTCGTGGCACCTCGTGAGCGCAGAATGCTGGCTGCGATTGAGAAGGCCACCCGGCAAAAAATCGAGATCATGGTTCTGCCCACGACAGAGCAGATCAACGACACACGTATTGCGAAGTTCAAACAGCGGATTACTGACACTATTGCGAAAGGCGACAACGATTTTTTTGAAAACCTGATCGAGCAGTATCAGCAGGAACATAATGTTCCGACGCACCAGATAGCCGCCGCTCTGGCGCAGTTGCTGCAGGGCGATGACCCGTTCCTCCTGGAGAAGAAAGAGAAGATTGCAAGCCATGCGAGAGGCAAAGACTCAAAACCGGAGCACGGGAAAGAGCCGGGCCAACGCAGCCAGCGAAGTGGTGAGAAACTGGTGCCCGGAGAGGGAATGGAGATCTTTCGCATTGAAGTCGGGCACACACATGACGTCAGTCCCGGCAATATCGTCGGGGCCATTGCGAACGAAGCAGAACTGGACAGCAAATGCATTGGCCGCATCAAGATCTTGGACGATCATTCGCTCGTAGAACTTCCCCTGGGCATGCCCCGGGAAATCTTGAGAATTCTGCAACGAACTCGGGTTGCCGGACGTCAGATCAAGATTTCCAGACTGGCCGACCCCGCCACCGCGCAAAGACCCAATAAGCCCGGCAAGAAATCCCATCAAAAAACCAAACCGCAAGGCAACCGAAAGCCACGCGGGCCAGCAGCAGAGAAGCCGCGAAAAAAGAAGGTCAAAAAGGCGAAAAGAAGTGGGTGATTTTCCGAAGAGCTCATGCGTTCGGAAATTTTGAAAATGGCAGACCCGGCGTCCTGGTCTATTGTGCTTTGAACAGGATGATGAACCGGGTCATTGGAATGCCACCATTCCCTGAATGCGGGATAGCGCCAACGCGCGTAAGTCTTTGAAAAGTGGTGGGCCGTGTGCGACTCGAACGCACGACCAATTGGTTAAAAGCCAACTGCTCTACCAACTGAGCTAACGGCCCGTATAGGGAAGGG
>JBFKXW010000148.1:0-6739 GCA_041637915.1 Pseudomonadales bacterium
AGCCCGGGATGCTGCCGCAGTCGAAACGCCGGCCCTTGAATCGCAGGGCGATGACGCAACCGCGCTCGGCCTGCGTGCGGAGCGCATCGGTCAGTTGTACCTCGCCGCCGGCGCCGGGCGGCGTTGCGCGCAGTATGTCGAAGATGTCCGGCGTCAGTATGTAACGTCCCACGACCGCCAGGTTGCTCGGCGCCGTACCGGGTGCCGGTTTTTCCACCATATTGGTGACCCGCAGCAGATCGCCATCCAATGCCTCGCCCTCGATCACGCCATACCGGTGCACCTCGCTCTCGGGCACCTCCTCCACGGCGAGGATCGTGCACCGGAACTGGCGATGCAGGCGGGCCATCTGTGCCAGCACCCCGGGACCGCCATCGGCCCGCACGCAGAGATCATCCGCGAGGACGACGCCGAAAGCCTGGTCGTTGACGATCGTCTCACCGGTCAGTATCGCGTGTCCCAGCCCCAGCATGCGCGTCTGCCGCGTGTAGGTGAACGTGCACTTCTCCATGATGTCCCGTACGCTGGAGAGATTGTTCTCCTTGGCGCTGCCGGCAATTTGCTGCTCAAGTTCGTAGCTGATATCGAAATGATCCGGGATCGCCCGCTTGTTGCGGCCGGTCACGAAGCCCAGGTCGGTCATCTCCGCCGCCATGGCCTCTTCGACCCCGTACTGGATCAGCGGCTTGTTCACGATGGGCAGCATCTCTTTCGGCATCGACTTGGTGGCGGGCAGGAAGCGCGTGCCGTAGCCGGCGACGGGAAATAAGCATTTGCGGATCATGGTCTTCTCCAGGGTAATGAATAATTCAGGACCGGAGCAAAGCAAAAGGCGGGCCAAGTGGCCTGAGACGCGACAATGCCGCTGAAATCCGCAGTGCATGCGCACTGGTGTTTGCAATCTGCACCGCTTCCTGCGGAAACTGCGTGCAGAATGCAACAGCGGCTGCGGCCCGGGCGTTTCCTGGGCCCAGGCGCTGGCGCTGCTGTGGTGGTGCTGGTGCTGGCATGTGATTTGCACCGACCGTTGCAGATGCCTGCACGGTTATTTCCCTGCCCGCGGGTGCGCAGATGAAGAAGCTGGAGTGGAAGACATGAAAGACGATTCGAACGAGGGCAACGGGCGGACCTTCGTGGAACGGCGGCGTGGGTACACCAGCCAGGCCCTGACCATCCTTTCGACGATCGCTCGGTCCAGCCTGGATGCGCTGATCGCCATCGATGGCGAGGGCGATATCCTGGAATTCGGTCCCACCGCCGAAGCCACGTATGGGTACCAGCGCGACGAGGTGCTGGGGCGGCCGGTGCACGAGGTCGTGATTCCTGAACGTTTGCGTGATGCGCACCTGCAGGGCATGAAGAATTACCATGCCACCGGCGAGGGTCCGGTACTCAACAACCGCGTGGAAGTGCCCTCGGTGCGCCGCGATGGTTCTGAGTTCGACGCCGAACTGACGGTGGTGCCCTTCCGACTCGACGATCGTCAATTATTTCTCGCCTTCGTGCGGGACATCAGTGATCGAAAGCGCCATGAGGCGGAGATCAATGCCGCGCGCGAACTGGCGGAGCAGGCCAACGAGGCCAAGTCGCGTTTTTTGGCGCACATGAGTCACGAGATCCGTTCGCCGCTGAATGCTGTCCTCGCCGCAGTGGAGTTGCTGGAAGGCACCTCGCTGGATCCAGAACAGGTGCGTTTCGCGCGCACCGCGGGGAACTCCGGCCGCGTGTTGCTCGGGCTGATCAACCACGTACTGGATTTTTCACGTATCGAGGCGGGGCAGCAGGAACTGCGCGCGGAACCGGTGGAACTCTGGCGACTTTTGGCCGAGACGCTGGAGATCGCCCGGCCACGGGCACAGGGTCGCGGCAACCTGCTGCTGGCCTGTGCCGATATCGATGTGCCGATTCGCGTGCGCGGTGATGCCGGCATCCTGCGCCAGGTACTGGTGAACCTGGTGGATAACGCCATCAAATTTACCGAAGACGGCGTGGTGGGGGTGCGCCTGTCGCGCGCCGGGAGCACGGAGGACCGGCTGTGCATCGAGGTTTTCGATTCAGGGATCGGGATTCCCGCGGCAAAGCTCGAAAACCTGTTCGAGGAGTTCGTCCAGGCCGACCAGACGCACGCGACGCGGTTCGACGGGACCGGGCTTGGCCTGGCGATCGTGCGCCGCCTTTGCGAACTGATGGGCGGCTCGGTCGAGGTGCACAGCGAGGAGGGGCGCGGCAGTTGCTTCCGGGTCGTAGTCCCGGTCTCCGGCGCGGAAGGCACGCGGGAGGTGCCCGACGGGGCGTTTCGGGTGCTGGCGGTGGCCGCCGAGCCGCTGTTAAGGGAGTTGCTGGCGCACCAGGTCCGCGCTGCAGGTGGCACGCTTACGGTGTGTGACGCGAGTGAACTGGACACGTACGCGGGCCAGGCGTTTGACCAGGTGATCGCAGATGCCGGGCTCCTGGATCCGCAGGATGGGGTGGTACTTGAGCGGTTGCGGGCAGCTGCCGGTGAGCGCCCGCCGTGCTGGCTGCTGCGCACGCCGGACCAGCAACGGATGCTGCCGCTGCCCGAGCAGGAGACCGCCCTGACCACGCTGGTTCTCTGCCCGCAACTGGTCGGCGAACCGATCGATCCAGCCAGACCGGAAGCGTCGGCCAAGCAGGGTGTCCGGGTCCTTCAGGGCGTCCGCATCCTGCTCGCTGAGGACAGCATGGCCAACCAGCTCGTCGCCACAGCGATCCTTGAGAAATCAGGCGCCGAGGTGCACGTGGCTCATGACGGACAGGAAGCGGTGGAGCAGGTCACCCGGGTTGAACCGACGCTGATCCTGATGGATCTGCGCATGCCGGACAAGGACGGCATGGCCGCCACCCGTGAGATCCGCGCGCTCGGCGGCAGGTAGGCCGATCTGCCGATCCTCGCGCTCACCGCCAACGCGGTGGGGGCGGAAATCCAGCGCTGCCTGGACAGCGGGATGAACGACTACATCACCAAGCCGATCGAGGGCGCCCTGCTGGTGGCGAAGGTGGCCGAGTGGGCCGATCGCACGCGCGGCGCGCACTAGGAACGCCGCCGGACAGCCGTCGGGAACCGCTTCCTTTCAGAAACGGATTTCCTTGCGGATCAGCATGCGTGAATATCCGAATATACCGCTCAGGTGGTGCAGGTACGCGTGCTGTCCCCATGCGCGCCAGTCCGCGGTGATTTTTTCGTGACAGGTCTCGTAATGCAGGAGCCGGTCTGCAAGGCCCCGGGCCTCCACATCCTGACCGCACGCGCCCACCAGCTCCAGCCAGACTGCGCTCGCACCCATGATGAACAGCGGCCAGTGTTTCTGGAGGTGTGCCGGCCAGTTCGGGTCGCTGGTGGCGTCAAGGCTGCTGTCACCCGTGTCATCAAAACGCACGCGATCCACGCGTCCGGCGTCCAGCAACTCCATCAGCACCGGGTGGGCCCGGATCTCTTCGTGGATACGGAGGGCGGTGGCTGCATCCGTCAGGAAGATGAAGCTGAACTGATGGCCGGAGGGTGTGCGGGCTGCACGCCGATGGAAACGCCAGCGAAAGAGACGCGCTTCATGCGCCTCCAGCGAAGGGCGCACCACGGATTCTGCCAGCAGCAGATCCTGCGCCCAGCGGGGCGCAGTCCCGGCCGGCCAGGCATGCCGAAAGCGCAACGCAAACCAGCGTGGGCCAACGGGTGTGTTGAGCCGAGGCCCCTGCAGGGCGTCGGTTACCGGGTCAGCGGGTGCATGAACACAGGCGCCCAACAGGGTGCACCACAGCAGGAGCAGGATCGCCTGCGGCGCACGGGTCACTGGCTGCCTGCTGAGTGGGAACAGTGCAGAAAGAGGCGAACGGATGTACATGTTGGTCCGGAGAAAATCACTGTCGGCAGCGTATACTGCGATAACGCCTGCAGGCAAATGGAACCCGGTATGATCGGGAAGCGCGTACTGCCCTGATTGAGGATGAAGGGCTGACGGCCAGCCTCGTATCGGACTTGCTGGAAGCCGATGGTTATCAGGCCGCCGTGGTGAGCCAGCCGGAATCAGCATTGGACCGCGCGCTGCAATGCAAGCCGCACCTCATCGTCTCCGATATCGATATGCCCAACGTGAGCGGTTTTGAACTGGCGCAGAAGTTCGCACGTCATGTCGCGCTGGCAGATACACCCCTGGTGCTGCTGACCAGCCTGGTGACGTGCGAAGTGCTGCTCACGGCGAAGAAAATCGGCGTCAAACAGGTGTTTTCGAAACGCGGGCTGGATGCTGACGAATTGCGGGAGCGCATACGGCAACTCCTGCAGGAGGCCGTGCCTGCGACGCCGGTCAGCCACCCTCCTGCTGCGGTGAAAACCGGTGAAATTAAGAGGGCAAAAAAGCGGGGGTGCGGACGGCGATGTCGAAATGGTGCCGCCCAACGCCCCCTGACAGGCCTGAGTGCATGCCGCGGGCAGCGAGATGTTCCAACGGATTCCCCGTGCAGGCCTTGTCTTGTGCAGTAGTTCCAGATGGTGTCCGGAATCGTCAGGTTGCGCACGGTCAGGCCACGCACATTGTTTGCAAAAATGCCCTCCAGCGGGTCGCGATTCCTGAAGGACAGCACGGCTTCTTTCATCCCCGCACCTGCCAGCCTGATGTTTTCCATATGCTGCAGGAGCAGCGTGGTTCCAATTTCAAAGAGGCCGGCGGTGACTCGAAGGGTGGCCCCCGGGCGCGCCTGAATGATGGTCGCGATGGCCTGGCCGGTTGCCTCGGCCCCGGGACTGATCCAGAACATGCTCACGGTGGGGTTGGGGATGGACTGGTGCTGCGTGGGCTCGCTGCCACCAGGAAAACCCATGGTCAGGGTGATGTGCAAAAGCCCCAGACAGCGTGAACCGTGACGAGGCATCCCGATGCTCCTATGATTCGCAGGTCTATATGATCTTCACTGTGGCCACGCCGGTCGAAGTTCTTCTCTTGTATCACGCCGGCTTTGCTAAGGTAGGTGCGGTCGTGGGCAGTCCCGGGAGGGAAAACTTATGGAATTGCAGGGAAAAAGGGCCATCTGTCTGCTCGGCATCCTGTTGTCCGGGGCATGGGCACCTGCGGTCTCCTGGGCAGAACAGGGAGATTTTCCGGCGCTGGAGCGTCACTACTCCGTCGATCCATCCCGCAACCGACGACCGGCCAAGGTGCGCTGGAGCGCGGTGGTCCGTCACCCACGCCATACATTTCTTGCCTGGGGGCACAGTACCACCAGTGAGGCCAACGCTGCGGCGTTGTCACAGTGTGAGCGTCACATGGGGGCGGATCGGCACCAGTGCATGCCGGTGCTGGCATTCACCCAGTGCGCAGCGCAGGCGGCGGCCTACCACGGTGATGCCACGGCCGTGGCGGAGGGCGCGACGGCAAGGGAATCGGAGGCGTCAGCGCTGGAGTCCTGCCGGAATCAGTCCGGTGACGCCTGTAGCCTGCGTTGGTCCTACTGTGGCGATGGCAGCGGTCAGGTGTTCGGAAATGACCACCTGTGGGGGGCGGTCGCGCGGCCGATGGACGGTGGCGGCGAGGCCATTATGGTGCGTGATATCGCAGAGTCCGCGACGGCCCTGATCGAGGCCAACTGGCATTGTGAGCAGGCCAACAAACGGCCCTGCGAGACCCTGTTTCATTTCGGTCAGTGTGCTGCGTATGCCGAATCCACGGACCAGAATTACTTTGGCTGGTCGCGCAGTCCGAGCCTCGAGGAGGCGCGCGCCCAGGCGTCAGCCAGTTGCAGCCAGGCGGCCGGCAGCCTGTGCGAAGTGAAACTGTCACATTGTCAGTGACTCCTGCAGTACGATGCCGAGCGGCAGGACGGTTGGGGATTTTTTTATGACCGAACAAAATGCGCCGTCCCAGGCGTTCCGGGGCTGGATCACGGAACGGGTCACCCGCTCGCCGGGGCCGATCCTCAGACTGCGTTCCACCCGTTTCGGGCTGAGCCGGAATCCGGAGGTGGAACTTTATTACGAGGCAGGGGATCCGCATTCGCATCTGGCAGCGCGGATTCTGCCCAAATTGCAGGAGTATTCCCGTTTTCCGGTGCGCGTGCGGCTGGTCGGTGAGGCAGATCCGGATCTCTATCCGGAGGCTGCAAAGCAGCGGAAGTTCGCGTTGCTGGACTATCAGCGGGTCGCGCCGGCCATGGGAATCCGGGTGCCGCTGGAGCCGCAGCTGCCACCGGAGGCATGCCGCGTCATTGCGAATTGTGTCCTGCAGCATGCGATTGAGAATGATCGTTTTGCGGAAACGCTGCCGTTCCGCCACATCCGTCAGTTGCTCGAGCGACAGGCCGGTAATGTAGGACACATACGACGGCACCAGCGGCAATACGCAAGGAGAGATAAACGAGAGCAGCCCTGCACTAAACGCTGCGAACAACGACACCTGATTCAGCGAACTCATCATCCGACCCTAAGAGTCCTCCAGTAAGTTTCGAATCGTTTCCCTGGCTTCCTCACTATTCCAGTCGCGAGCCCCGAATACGCGATACCGGAGTGAACCCTGGCGATCTACCAGATAACTCATCGGAAGGGTTCGTACCCCGTATGTCCCGCTTACGTCATATTCCGTATCGTGCAATATCGGAAACGTCAGGTTATGAGACTCGGAAAACGGTCGGGTGACGGCTTCACCCTGCGGATCCGACGAAATAGCCAGGATTTCAAAACCCTCGTCCTTCAACTCCCGGTATACCGTTTCCATTCCCGGCATCTCTACCC
>JBFKXW010000149.1:0-6726 GCA_041637915.1 Pseudomonadales bacterium
CCGCGGCCCCGGCAGCGTGCGGATGCCGTTCGCATCGGCGCCGTATCCAACCGAGAACGGACGACTGGTGCCACTGGCGATCCAGTGCGGGCGCAGCTTCTTCAGGAAGTCCACGTGCCCCTTGCCGTTCCCGTTGCCCGGGTAGACGATGCCGCCCTGGCGGATGATCTGCTCGATCTGCTGCTTGTCGATGCCGCCCTGCCCGCCATGACCGGAGACCAGCGGATAGTCCGGCTCGGTCTGGGCCGTGTAATCGAGCATCAGTTGCTTGCTGCGATACGCCGCGTGATCGATATCCAGGATGAAGCCCTTCTTCATGATCTTGTCGATGGCGTAGTAACCCAGGTCGGTGATCAGGCGGTTGTTGCACTGGCGGCCGGTCGGGTACACCGGGGCCTTGCCGAGCAGGGTTTCGTACAACAGTTCCTTCAGGGGTGACGGCACGTTGTGACCTTGCTGGTCGAATTCCGCCGGGTAAACCATCCCGCCAGTGGTGGGCCCGGGACCCTTGAAGTTCACCCCGGCGTTGTAGAAAAACGTGTCGCCTTCACCGCCGTTCTCACAGGGCGAGACATCCCAGAACCCCTTCGTGCCGTAGAAGCCCACCAGGTTCAGCACCTCGCTGAACAGGCCGGCGCCGCCCAATGCCGAATCCACGTCGTGGAAGGGATACACATGGCGCACACCGGCTTCCCAGGCCATGTCGATCTGCGCGTCGATCTGTGCCTTGGTGCAATGGCGTACTTCCTGGCCACCGGGCAGGAAGGTGACATTGCAGCCGAAGATGTTGGAGAACTCCAGTCCCGGCACCACGGCGAGCTTGCCGTCGGCGATCACGCGGCGCGCCTCCGCCGGGTCCTTCACGATGCGGAAGAAGCCCTTGCCGGGGCCACCGTACTGGGCGTCGATGTAGTCCTGGATGACGTAGGCATACTTGACCTGCTTCATCCCGATGCTCATGTCCTTGCAGTCCACTTCGCCTTCATAGTTGCGCTGCTGCGCGGTGGCCTCGCGCCCGAATTCACACAGGGCCTCGATGTTGGTGCCGAGCATGCTCATGACCCGCAGACCCGACAACCAGGCCCGCTCCACCCAGCGCCAGTACATCTGCTGGTGCAGGAAGGAATCGTGTTTCGGCCAGTCCACGAAGGTGGGCCAGCCTTTCGTGTCGTGCGTCTGACCGGGATTTGAATCCAGCACCAGGGCCTCGGGGTCCAGCCAGCCGTCCGGCCCGTGGATCTTTTCGCAGTCGTGCAATGCATGGGTGACGCCGAAGCGATCGACCGCATGACCATACAGGACCCCGCCTGCCGCGGCGCCGTCCTCGGTGCTGCCGTCCGACAGCTGGTCCGCATTCGCCATGTGGGTGTGCACCTCGGCAAAACCGAGTACCGGCTTGTCGACGTCACCCTTGTACGTCTTGCCCACCACCCCGAGTGGCATTTCAGGGTATTCGGCGCAGCCATCCGCCGGCTCGAACTTCAATTTGGCAGGGGCATCGGCGAGGGCCAGCGTGTTGTTCGAACCCACCGCGAGAAATGCGCCGCGTGTACTGGCCGTCAGCGCACCGTCCCCGGTTTCATCGAACGTCCAGTCGGAGCCGTCTTCGGCATCGGCCTGCGGGACGACCGAGACACCCGAACCCGTCGCAGTCATCAGCATTTCGTCGGGCGTGTAAAACAGGTAGCGGGCCAGGTTGGCCGCACGCATGTAGAACTTCTCTGCTTCCGCCCTGTTGCCGCCCGCGGTGAACGCCGCGCCGCTGCGCGTGACATAGCCGTCATCGGCTTTCATGACAAAACACTGGTTGAAGAGGTCGTACTTGCCGTAGGCAACACGGCCGGCGGGACGGCCCACAGGCGTTTCCTGGTTGCGACCTTTCCCCATTTCCGCCCCACGCCCGGGATTGTTCTCGCCGGTGGCGGGGGCATGGTTGGGCTGGTGCTCGGCGAGCGCGATGCCCGCGTGGATCATGGATATGGCCAGCAGCACGACGCTTCTCTTCTTCACGATTCTCTCCTCGTCGGGCGGCGCTCGCGGGCGGGCGTTCCGGCGGTCGGGGGTGATGGGCAGGACATTAAAATTCTAGACCGGTCAGTACGAATATGCATCCGTTCTGCGCAACCAGGTCACGGCACTGCAGGCGTGGCAGGCCCCCAGGCAGGTCAGTCGATGACATTCAGCCCCGGCAAGTGAATGGGCTATGGTTGACTGGATGATCCACCGTGGATCGAGAAAGCGATCGACTAACCAGAACGGGGATATTGATATGGGATTCGGTGAACAATACGGCCCCTGGGCCCTGATAACGGGCGCATCAGCCGGCTTCGGAGAACTGTTTGCCCGCGAGCTGGCAGCCAAGGGTCTGAACCTCGTCCTCCTGGCGAGGCGCCTGGAGCGGCTGGAAAAACTGGGCGAGGAATTATCTGCCGAATACGGCATCGAGTACCGCGCCATCGGTGCGGACCTGTCCGCGCCGGATTTTCTACCCGGTGTGGCCGAGGCGACCGCAGACCTGGAGATTGGCCTGCTGATCAATAACGCAGGGTTTACCAATACCGGCGACTTCCTGGATAACAAGCTCGAGGACGAGATCCGGCTGGTGGATGTCAACTGCCGCGCCGCCATGATCATGGCGCACCACTTCGGCAGGCCGATGCGCGAACGCAAGCGCGGCGGGATTATCTTTTCGGCGTCGATTGCCGGATTTGGCGCGATCCCGATCTGGGCCAATTACGCGGCATCAAAAGGTTACGACCTGTTACTGGGCGAAGCGCTGGGCGCTGAGCTTGCGAAGGATCACGTCGACGTACTGTCGATGTGCCCGGGCGCCACCCATACGGAGTTCGCGACCTTTGACGGACCCATTGCCCGGCTGACCGTCATGCATCCGGAGCCGGTGGTCCGCGGCGCACTCCAGGCGCTGGGCAGACGGCGGACCTGGATTGCCGGCCCCTTCAACCGATTCAATGTTTTCATGTACCGACTACTGCCACGATCCGTGGGACGCCAGCTTGCAGGCTACTTCATCCGGGACGTCGTATCGCATTAGCTGCAAACAAGGCGACTGACCATCCACCCAGCAACGGGAGCGAAAGCGTGATGAACGAACAAGTGGTACGAGCAGGGTTTTTGCTCGCTGGCATCGTGAATATCGTTGGCATCCTGATCGTGACCCATGGCATGACCAGCGCGACAATCGGCAATGCGGACCCCGCAGTATTCTCCGATTTTGGCATTATTTCGATCATCCTCTGGGGCCTGGCCTACATCGCCACGATCCCGCATGCTGCCAGCAGCATCCTGTTGCCCGCGGTTTTCGCGCTGGAGAAGCTTGCCTATACCATCAACTGGGCAATCTGGATGGGGAACCATGCCGCGTCTGTTGAAGTCATCCGCAATGAAGACTTTCTGGGCGGATTCTTCCTGGGTGGCTACGGCATCAACGACGGGCTCTTTTGCGTGTTCTTTGGCTTCGTAGCCGTGGTGAACCTGCGCAAACGAGCCCAACAGGCAGGGCAATAACGGCGAAAGTTGTTGCGACAGGTTTCCCGGAATGACAACCTGCCCGCAACGCTCCGCTCGGTCAGCGCCTAGTCATTGCGCTCCGTGACTTCCAGCAGGTGATAGCCGAACTGGGTCCGCACCGGGCCCTGCACGGTATTCACCGGCGCACTGAACACGACCTTGTCAAATTCAGGCACCATCTGGCCCGGGCCAAAAGTGCCCAGTTCGCCGCCGGCCTGCCCCGACGGGCAGGTGGAGTGACTCTTCGCCAGTTCTGCGAAATCCGACCCGGCCTCGATCTGCTCCTTCAGGTCATTACAAAGTTCTTCAGTCGCAACAAGAATGTGACGCGCCGATGCCTGTACCATGGGGTTCTCCTCCGATGAATTTCGTCTCAGGTGGATAATTCTGCCAGAACCAACTGACGGATACTGCCCCCCGCAGGCAGTCAGCAGTCAGCCCCCCGACGGGATCATTGATTCGGGTGGCTCGCAAACAGGGTCATTGTTAAGAGGCCGGACGGAAATGATGGTGCCTATTCGGGTCAGGGATCAGTAAAGATGAAAGTAATCTGGATTGCTGCATTTGCGCTTCTTTTGTCCGCATGTAGCACCCATTTTTCCTATAACAATCTGGACTGGCTGATCCACTGGTATGTAGATGACTACGTGGACCTGAACAGGACACAAAAGAAACGCTTCGACGAGAAGTTTGAGAAATGGATGGCCTGGCATCGCGCTGAGGAACTGGCAAGGTACCAGCGCCATTTACAGGACATCAGAAGTCTCCTGGAACAGGACTCCATCACCAAAGAGCAGGTTTTGGCGCAGATTGATTCCGGCCGGGAACACTGGATTCGACTGCGAACGCACATCCTGCCCGACCTGGCCGAACTGGCGATGTCACTGAGTCAACAACAGGTCGACGAACTGTTCTCCAGTCTCGAGGAGAAGAATGCCGAGCAGGAGCAGGAACATCGGGCCATGACCCGGGACGAATCAGTGGAGGAAATCCGGGAGACACTGGAAGACGAGCTGAAAGACTTCATTGGCAGGCTGACCGATCAGCAGAAGGCGCTGGCGAGAAGCGCGGCCATCAAGTTCTCTCCGAATCGAATCGAGTGGATCAGGTACCGGCGCGCGTTCCAGTCGGCGGCCAGGACAATGCTGAATCGAAAGGACTCAAATCCTGATTTCAAAGTGGATTTTGTAAAGTTGTTGAACAAGCCGGAAGCCTTTCAACATGACCTGTATGTGCGGAATAGCGCTCAGAATCTGCAGGTATTTGCGCAATTCGTCGTTGATACGTTTCCAACGCTGACACCAAAGCAGAAAAAGCGTCTGTTCGGAGAATTGGACAACCTGATCGAGGATCTATCAGAACTCCGGAAGAACAGGCCGCGCACCTGAGTATCCGCAAGCAGGCAGCGCATCATCGGCGAGAACCGATCCGGTCAGTCACGAGAAAACCGCTCCGGCCCAACCTGTATTTTCACATTCAGATCGCCGCCAACCGTGCCTCATGCTCCGCCACAGAGATGATACGGTCACTGGATCTGTCCCAGAGTATGCATCGCAGTGCATGCGGAACATCCGCCAGCCGCAAACGGGGGACAGACTCGAACAGGTGGCTGTACGCCTGGTGACAGGCCGCAAGGTGGTAATTCGGAATCCGCGCAGACAGATGATGCACATGGTGGTAGCCAATATTCCCCGTGCACCATCGCAACCATGGGGGCAGGTCCAGGTAACTGGTCCCAACCAGCGCTGCCGTATCATAGTCCCACGTTGCATCTCCCACCGCGTGGGAGTTTTCAAAATTATGTTGCACCGCGAACAGCACGATGCCCGCGCCGCCCGCCAACGCATTGCTGACCAGGTACACGGCAAAAAACTGTACCGGCCCCAGCCACAATGACATCAGCACCCAGACAGGCAGCAAAACAAGATTATTGAGCGTCATGTGCCAGAATTCTGCTGAAGACGCCCACACGCGCGATTCATGCGCTGCTGCCAGTTGCCGCATTGGCGCGCCTGTCTGTTGCCGTTTGCCACGCAGGACGTCGATGAGCAACGCGCCCATGCCCCTTATCCAGTTCACACGTGGGCTGATCACCATGTACAACAGGCCCGCGAACGGGGCCAGAAAGATTCTACGGTTGCGGACATAGGACTTCTGCTGCTGATCCGATAGCGCTTCGTACTCATCGGTGCTCAGTGTCGCCAGGGGGCCCCGGTATTGATCCCAGTTTCCGTTGGTCGCGTGATGAAAATTATGATGCTGGGCCCACACATACTGCGGCATACCGGAAATCACACCGAACAGGAAACCAAAGACCTGATTGTGCCTGCGACTTCGAAACAGGCTCATGTGCCCGCAGTCGTGCATCAGCACAAAAATGCGCAGCAGCACGCAACTCATCAGCAAGGTGGGCGGTATCACCCACAACCAACCCTGCTGAAACCCCAGCGAGACCAGCCACCAGGTGACTGCCAGCAGGATGAGCGTGCTGCCTGCCTGCCAGAACGCCTGCCGTTCGTCCGCACGGGCAAACCGTGTGATCAGCTCACGTTTTTGGGCTTTCAGTGCCTCAGTGTTCGGCATTGCGTTTCCTCAATGGGATGTGCATACGCCGTTATACAGAAAAAATGGCCCGGTATCTCAAGACCGCGGAGCCGGGGGAATGGGGAGCCCGATAACCAGTCACCGTACCCTGGGAAGCCCACCGACAATTTTGATGGATATTTCCAGGTGGATCAGCCCCGGCTCCGCTTTCGCCAGACACTGGCCAGCCAGGGCTGCTGATCACGCGGCAGACCGGCCGGTCGGTAGTAATGCTCCAGTTCATTAAATCCGGCGGTGGCCAGGTAGGCACGCCAGGCCGGGAGGTCGTGATAGACGCAATAACGACTGCCGTTCCACCCTTCCTGGTTTTCGCCACGTGGGTTGGAGGAGAACAACACCCCACCGGGGCGCAACGCTGCATGGAGTTCGCCAAGAATGCGCGGCAGTTCCTGGCTTGGCACGTGAAACAGGGAGGCATTGGCGAATATGCCATGGAAATGCCCGGTTGGCAGATCCAGCGCCAGGAAGTCCTGCTCCCACACTTCGCAGTCACTGTTCTTGCGTGCCAGTTCCGCAAGCGGCGCTGCGCCTTCCAGGCCGACTGCAACGTGTCCCAACTTGCTGAATGCAGCCAGATCACGGCCGGGCCCACAG
>JBFKXW010000150.1:0-6703 GCA_041637915.1 Pseudomonadales bacterium
ATCCTCATCCGGCCTGCCGATCCCGAACGGGCAGGCCACACCGTCCGCCGCATCTACCGACCCGCTCACTCATGGCAAACGTCGCGCGTACGCCGCACGCGCACCCCCGTTCTGACCCGCATTCCACATTCGCTGATCGAGCCACCTGTGTGCGCTCGCGTTTTTTGCATGGTTACGACGGAGAATATCCATGAAACCCAATCGCACGATCACCTGTGTACTGCTGGCTGCCTGCCTGCAGGTTCAACCGGCACTCGCCAATCCCGAAATCGATGCGCTACGCAAGGAATTGATCCGCATGCGCATGGACTACGAGGCAAGGATCCAGAACCTCGAGGAACGCCTGCTGGCCGCGGAGGAGCGCGTGGTTGAGGTCGGTAAAGCCGCCAGCACACCGGCCCCTGCCGCCGCGCCCAAAACCGGCATCGCCGCGCTCAACCCCGCCGTGGGGGCTGTGCTCGTCGGCAGCTACCGCGCCTACGATGATGAGGGGATGGACGGAATTCAGGGCTTTGCCATCGGGGAGGAATCCGGCCGCGGCGAGGAAGGCTTTTCGCTCGGCGAAACCGAGGTCAATCTGCAAGCCCCAATCGATGACAAGTTCCTGGGCAACCTGACCTTCGCGCTGGCCGACGAGGGCGGCGAGGTCGAGGTGGAACTGGAGGAAGCCTGGCTGCAGACACTGGCGTTACCGCACGGCTTCACCGCGCGCTTCGGCAGGTTCTTCTCGGATGTCGGGTATCTCAACCAGTTCCACGCACACGCCGATGACTTCATCGACAGGCCTCTTCCCTACCGCGCCTTCCTCGGGAACCAGCTTACCGACGACGGCGTGCGGCTGAGCTGGGTGGCGCCAACGGACCTGTTCCTGGAATTCGGCAGTGAATGGCTGCGGGGGGAAGGCTTCCCCGGCGGCGGTGGAGAGAATGAGGGCAAGGGAACCTGGACTGCATTCGCGCATGTCGGTGGGGATGTCGGTGTCAGCAACAGCTGGCGGTTCGGCCTGTCCAAAGTCGACAGCGACGTGGCGGGACGCGAGACCGGTGAAGACGAGAACATGGATGGGAACGCCAACAGCTTCACCGGCGACAGCGACCTGCTGATCGCCGATTTCATCTGGAAATGGTCTCCGAACGGCAACCCCGCGGATCGCTTCCTCAAGATTCAGGGAGAGTACTTCCAGCGCGAGGAGAGCGGCGTGTATAACCTCGATCAGGCGGCCCCCGCTGCGGATATCACCCTGCCCTACTCGGGCGACAGCAGTGGCTGGTACGCGCAGGCGTTCTACCAGTTCAAGCGCGGCTGGCGCGTCGGCCTGCGTCATGCCGAACTGCACACGGATGAGCCCGGCCCCCTCGCGGCCGGCACGGTGCTCGAGCGACTGGGCCATGATCCAAAACATGACAGCTTCATCTTCGAATGGGCCAACAGCGAGTTCAGCCGTCTTCGTTTGCAGTTCAATCATGACCGCACGCTGCCGGAATCGGACAATCAACTGATACTTCAGTACATCATGAGCCTGGGTGCGCACGGCGCGCACAAGTTCTAAGGGCTGATGTCGTGATCAGACACATCGCAATCATTGCGCTGCTGGCCTGCGCCCTCCCGGTGCAGGCCAGTTTGCGCATCTTCGCCTGCGAGCCGGAGTGGGGCGCACTCGCCAGGGAACTGGCACTGCCGGACGCAGATCTTTATGTCGCCACCACCGCGCAGCAGGACCCGCACTACATCCAGGCACGCCCCAGCCTGCTGGCGCAGATCCGGCGGGCCGACCTGCTGGTCTGCAATGGGGCGGACCTGGAGATCGGCTGGCTGCCGCAGTTGCTGCAGCGCGCGGGCAACCCCGGTGTGCAACCCGGGCAGCCAGGGCATTTCCTGGCGGCAGAGGGCATGTCCCTGCTGGAAGTCCCGGTACGCGTGAGCCGCCTGGATGGCGATGTCCATCCGCAGGGCAACCCGCACATCCACCTGGACCCGCAACGGATCCTGCAGGCTGCGGGTGCGCTGACGATGCGGCTCGGCCAGTTGGATGCCGTGAATGCCGCGCAATACCGGGAACGGCTCACATCGTTCCAGGCACGCTGGACTGCTGCCGTTGAGAACTGGCAACAACGGGCGGCAACCCTTCGCGATCTGCCCGTCGTGGTGATTCACAGTGAATGGCGTTACCTGCAGGAATGGACGGGCATTCGTGTTGTGGCCATGCTGGAGCCCAAACCCGGCGTACCGGCCTCCAGTACACATCTGGCCAATGTACTGACCGCCATCGAGCACGAAAAGCCGCTCGCTGTGCTGACGCCACCCATGCGCGGCACCCGCGGCCTCACATGGCTGCAAAAGAAAACCGGCATCCCTGTGTTGGAGATGCCTTACACGGTGGGGGGCAGCCCCGAGGTGACCGACCTTTTCAGTTTGTTTGAGGTGACGCTGGGCCGGCTGGAAAGCCTGCGTCAGTGATCGAAAGTCTCCAGCTCAGCATCACCGGCCCGGCATTCCTGGTGGGGCTGCTGGTGCTCAGCACACACGTGCCGCTGGGCCGCGAAGTCCTGCGTCGCGGCATCATCTTCATTGATATTGCGATTGCCCAGATGGCGGCGACCGGCATGTTGGCAGCGCAGGTGCTCGGACAGGAGGACCTGGTGTGGTGGCAATTGCAGGCTGCCGGTTTTCTCACTGCGATGGCCGGCGCACTGTTCCTGACCTGGAGTGAGCAACGCTGGCCGGCGCTCCAGGAGGCCATCATCGGTGTCATTTTTGTGAGCATGGCCAGCGCGGCGGTATTGCTGCTGGCCAACCACCCCCATGGCGGGGATGAGCTGAAGTCGCTGCTGGCTGGTCAGATTCTCTGGGTCACACCGGGCCTGTTGTGGCAGACTGCGGCGGTCTACGGACCCTTGTTGCTCTGCTGGGCCCTGCTTTCTGCCACGATGCGCGCGCGGCTGTTCTATTTCCTGTTTACGGTTGCCATCACCACGTCCGTGCAGCTGGTCGGCGTGTACCTGGTATTCGCCAGCCTGATCCTGCCGGCACTGGCCACCCATGGCTGTACAGGCCGTGCTGGCATCCTGCTGGCGCTGGGCACGGGTGCGCTGGGTTACGCTGCGGGGCTGACCGGATCCGCCCTGCTCGACCTGCCGGCCGGGAGCCTGTGCGTGCTCGGCTTGCTGGGCGCCTGCCTGCTCACGCTGCTGCTGCGCGGATTGCAAAAGCACTAGGGCCCGCTGCACCCTCCCCGCGCTCATACGCTTTTACGTCGAAACACCGGCTAGACCGGCCGACTCTTGCGGTACCGGCTCGGTGTGCAGCCATACGTGCGCTTGAACGCCTGCGTCAGCGCCACATCCGATCCGTACCCGAGCTGTTCGGCAATCTGCCAGACCGGCTGACGCGTATGCTGCAGCTTCCAGGCGGCCAGCCGCATGCGATGTTCGCGCAGGTAGGTGAGCGGCGGTTTGCCCATGACCTTCTTGAAACGATTGACAAAAGCCGACCGGGACAGCAGGGCCAGTTGCGCCAGCTCCGGCACCGTCCAGTCGCGCTGCGGCTCACCATGCATGGCAACCAGTGCAGAGGACAGCCCGCGATCTTTCAGAGCAAGCAGCCAGGTCCCGGACTCTTCGTTGAGATCGCGCAGGTATTGCCGCAGCGCCTGCACCAGGATGATGTCCGCAGCCCGGTTCACCACCATCTGCAACCCTGCCTCGTTACCGCGCAGTTCGGTCAGCAGAAACTGCACACCAAACTGCAGCCATGGTGCCGGCTGTCCGGCAACCCCCCGCAGCAGAATCATCTCCGGCAATGCCTCCATGATCGGGCGCGCCAGCTCCACGTCGAAGCGGAAGTAGCCGCTCAGCAGGGTGGTCACCGGCCCATCATGATCCAGCCGCTGCACCTCGAAGCCGGGCGCATCAAACGCATCCATCAGATCGCTGTCGCGCCCGACACCCTGCTCCTCCGAGCGGATTCGATGCGGTGTGCCTTTTGGGATGATCACGGCGTCCCCGGCTTCGATCCGCCGGGCCGGCTGCTCACCAACCTGCAAGCAGCCGCCCCCCTGCTGACAGAGGTGAAAACTGCTGAGGCCGGACGTACTGAGTCGCACACCCCACGGTGCCGACATGCGCAGTTGCCGAAAGGCGGCGCCGTGCATGTTGATGTCGTTCAGCAACCAGCTCAGCGCATCCATGGACGCCCCCTAGGGGAATACGAGCGTTTTATTATGGTTAAAGCGCATTATTATGTATATAGACACTTTTACGCCTACTTACAGCCATCCATTGACCGCAGACTGTGCCTCGTTGATTAGAAAAAAACACAACGGAGTACACCACCATGGAAACCGCAACCCCGGAGCAATGGCAGGATGGCAAGAAATACCTCTGGCTGATGAGCCCGTTTCTGCCCCTGATCGGCGTACTGGCCTTCATCGCCTACGCCCAGACCGGTATCGGCGCACTGCTCTGGACCGGGCCGATTCTGGTCTTCCTGATCGTACCGATACTCGATTACCTGATTGGCCCGGACCCGGTCAACGCGCCGGAAAGCGCCGTGGCCGGGCTGGTCGCGCAGAAGTATTACAAGTACATCACCTACGCCTACATCCCTTCGCAATTTGCCGTCACCGTTCTCGGGGCTGTGTTCGCCGCCAGCGGCAGTCTGGCGATCTGGGAGTTTGCCGGCCTGATCCTGAGCGTGGGCACGCTCAATGGGATCGGCATCAACACCGCGCATGAACTGGGCCACAAGGCAGAAAAAGTCGACCGCTGGCTCGCCAGGCTCACCCTGGCGCCGGTGGCCTACGGACATTTCTTCGTCGAGCACAACCGGGGCCACCACGTGCGCGTCGCCACACCGGAGGACCCGGCCAGTTCCCGCATGGGGGAAACGTTCTGGCAGTTTTTGCCCCGCACCGTGATCGGCAGCATCCGCTCGGCCTGTGCGCTGGAGCAAAAACGGCTGGCGCGCGAGGGCCAGGGTTTCTGGAGTGTTCAGAACGAGGTGCTGCAGGCCTGGGCCATGACCGTTGTGTTGTTCGCCGGACTGACCCTTGCGCTGGGGCCGCTGGCGCTGCTGTTCCTGGTGCTGCAGGCAGCGTACGGCGCTTCCCTGCTGGAGGTCATCAATTACATTGAGCACTACGGTCTGCTGCGGCAGAAGCAGGAGAATGGCCGCTACGAACGCTGTCAGCCGCAGCACTCGTGGAACAGCAACCACATCATCACCAACCTGGTGCTGTACCAGCTGCAGCGCCATTCGGACCACCACGCGCATCCGACCCGTCCGTTCCAGGCACTGCGTCACTTTGAGGAAGCGCCGCAACTGCCGAGCGGTTACGCCTCCATGCTGATCGCCGCGTACATCCCGCCCCTCTGGTTCCGGGTGATGGATCATCGGGTTGTCGCGCACTATCAGGGTGACCTGACGCAGGCCAACCTGCAGCCGGAGAAGCGTGCGCAACTGCTGGCGCGCTGGTCCGCGGCCAACGACACCCACCCGGGAACCCGCCAGGCGGCCTGAACGCCAATCCACAGGAGAACATGCATCACGAAAAAATGGCAATGCACGATGTGTGACTTCTTCTATGACGAAGCGGCAGGCCCCCCGGAGGAGAGCATCGCACCGGCCACCCGCTGGCAAGATATTCCCGAGGACTGGATCTGTCCGGATTGTGGGGTGGGCAAGGCAGATTTTGTCATGCAGGAAGTCGCCGGCTGACCGTAGAACCGCCGAAGGATGCCGGGGCCCACACCCCGGTGTTTTTTGCCCGCACATGGACAACTTGAATTCCGCACGCCTTCACCCACGACTTCCTGTAAGCAATGCGTTTACATGCCTGACAGAGTAGGGTATGACCGGGACATTCCATGGTGCATTTCGGGTGGAACCTCCAGGCCAGCCGTTCCCGTCCCTGGCGAAACCGTTTTCACTCGGCCGTCCTGCTGGCCGTGATGGGCGCCTCCGGATCCGGCATCCCCATGCCTTTATACCGCCGCAGCACCTGCAGCACCCGCTGCCCCCCTGCAGTTCCAGCTCGTTTCGCCTGCGCGTTCGCACCAATCCTGGTAGGAGCGCTGATTGCGTGGGCGGATTAGTCGTCTTGCAGGAAACGCCGCTGCAGTCCAGCTGCCGGCACCACACACTGATCCCTCCGCCCAAACCAGCGGTAGCGATGGCGCGCGATGAAATCGTAGACAGCATCACGAAGGGTCGCGGGCAGGTATCGAAGCACGGCCAGCCAGGACCAGGGCCGGCGCAGGTAGGTGGCCACGCGCAGGGCGGCCGAAGATTTAGTCCATATCCGGTCCCCTTCCACCAGCACAAAGGTGGAGGGGTCATCCGGATTGACACCATGCCGCTCCATCAACATCCGACCGGTTTGCGTCTGCATGGGGCAGAAGCGCAGGTCGGCGTTTGCTTCATAACGAAGAATGAACTGCACGGCGAAGTCGCACAGGTTGCACATCCCGTCGAATACCACCACCACGGGGGCGGTCAGGGCTTCTCTCTCCTCGGCGTTCGTACTCAGTGTATCGCCTCGCGCACGCGGGTGTGCAGCAGCAGTTTATACAGCGTGTGCGTTGCGGCCTCTTCGTCTGCCGAATGGAAGCACTCCAAACCGCAGGTATTCACGATCCTGCGCTGCGCCTCGAAGCGATCATCGCGGCCGCCGCCGAAAAGGTAATCGCCGCCGGAACGGCTTTCC
>JBFKXW010000151.1:0-6668 GCA_041637915.1 Pseudomonadales bacterium
CCCTGGGGGCCGGCCCGGTTGTGAAACCGATTTGAACTGGAGATTCTGACAATGGCGGAAGTGACAGCCGCAATGGTCAAGGAACTGCGTGAGCGCACGGGCCTTGGCATGATGGAATGCAAGAAAGCCCTGGTCGCTGCCGGCGGCAGCATCGAGCAGGCGATCGAAGACCTGCGCAAGTCCGGTGCAGCCAAGGCCGCCAAGAAGGCTGGCCGGGTGGCGGCCGAGGGTGTCGTGATTGTTCAGGCTGCGGAGGATGGCAGCGCTGCGGCAATCGTCGAAATCAACTCCGAGACTGATTTTGTTGCCCGGGACGATGGATTCCTGGCTTTTGCAGAGCAGGTCGCGGAGAAGGCCTTCAGCAGTCGTGTGACGGATATCGAAAAGCTGCTGGAAGGTGAACTCGGTGCTGCCCGGGAAAACCTCGTGCAGAAAATCGGCGAAAATATCTCGCCGCGCCGGGCGCTGATCCTGGACGCTGGCCACCAGGTGGCCAGTTACGTGCATGGCAACAGTCGCATCGGCGTGCTGGTTGATTTCGAGGGTGGCGATGCCGAGCTGGGTCGCGATCTGGCCATGCACATTGCTGCAGCGAGCCCTATGGTGGTGAGCCCGGATGATGTGCCCGCTGACGTACTTGCCAAGGAGCGGGAAATTTTCGCCGCCCAGGCGCAGGAAAGCGGAAAACCGGATAACATCATCGAGAAGATGGTCGAGGGACGGGTTCGCAAGTTTCTCGAGGAAGTCAGTCTGGTCAAGCAGGCTTTCGTGAAGGATCCGGATCAGAAGATTGAGGCCCTGCTGAAGAGCAAGGGTGCGACCGTTCACTCCTTTGTTCGTTTTGAAGTGGGTGAGGGGATTGAAAAGGAAGAGGCTGATTTCGCCGCAGAGGTCATGGCACAGGCGCGCGGCGCCTGAGTCGGAAGCCCTCCGGCCGAATGACCGGTGCGGGGCAGCCCAGGCTGCTCCGCACCGGACCGGTTACTGCATGCTGATGCGGTCGCATAATGCGGCGCGCAGGGACTCGTAAGAGAGGTTCGAACGCAAGGTGACTGATAACGGGCTGCGCTGGAAACGCATTCTGCTCAAGCTGAGCGGTGAGGCGCTGATGGGAGACGAGGGGTTTGGAATCGATCCCAGCGTCCTCGATCGCATGGCGATGGAAATCCGCGAAGTCGTGCATGGCGGCGTCGAAGTCGGGCTTGTGGTCGGTGGCGGCAACCTGTTTCGCGGGGCGGCTCTGCATGCGGCAGGCCTGGAGCGGGTGACCGGTGACCACATGGGGATGTTGGCGACCGTCATGAACGGGCTGGCTTTGCGCGATGCCCTGGTGCGTGCGGGTCTGGACAGCCGGATCATGTCAGCGATTCCGATGAGCGGCATGGTCGAGCACTATGACCGCCGCCAGGCGATCCGCTATCTGGAAGATGGCGAGACCGTGATTTTCAGTGCCGGCACCGGCAATCCATTCTTCACAACAGATTCTGCTGCCTGCCTCCGCGGTATCGAGGTGGAGGCGAACGTCGTGCTGAAGGCGACCAAGGTGGACGGCGTGTACAGTGCCGATCCGCAGACGCACCCGGATGCGGTGCGCTACGAGGAGCTGACCTACGACGAGGTGCTGGAGAAGCGCCTGGGCGTCATGGATCTGACCGCGATCTGCCTGAGCCGGGATCACGACATGCCGCTGTATGTGCTGGACATGACCCGCCCTGGCTGTCTGATGGAGGCAATGCGTGGCGAGTCCGTGGGTACCATCATCGTGAACGGGGAGGGCGCGGAATGATTGACGACATCTGCACTGATGCGGCAGACCGGATGAAGAAGTCCGTGGAATCCGTGCAGGCGGCTTTCAAAAAGATCCGCACGGGTCGTGCGCACCCGAGCTTGCTCGACAGCATCAAGGTGGATTACTACGGCGTTGAAACGCCGCTCCCCAATTGCGCGAACATCAATGTCGAAGATGCCCGGACATTGGCCGTGCAGCCCTACGAGAAAAGTATCGTGCCGGCAATCGAGAAAGCGATTCTCAGCTCGGACCTGGGTTTGAATCCGTCCACCGCCGGGACCGTGATCCGGGTGCCCATGCCGATGCTCACCGAGGAGACCCGCAAGGGCTTCATCAAGCAGGCGCGGAATGAGGCCGAGGCGGGCCGGGTTGCGATTCGTAACATCCGCCGTGACGCCAACAGTGACCTCAAGGAGTTTCTCAAGGAGAAGGAGATCTCCGAGGATGAGGAACGCAGCGGGCAGGAGCAGGTTCAGAAACTGACGGATCGGTTCATCAAGAAGATCGATGAACTGTTGGAGGTCAAGGAAGCGGACCTGATGGAGGTCTGACGAGCCTGTGGCCCCACCCTCAGAAGGCGACGACGACGCCGGTGTGATACTCCCGGTGGGCCGGCGACCCCGCCATATTGCGATCATCATGGATGGCAACAACCGCTGGGCGCGTCAGCGGCATCTGCCGGGCGTGGCCGGACACAAGGCTGGCGTGGAATCGGTGCGCCGGGTGGCGGAAGCGTGCGGCGAGCAGAAAATCGAGTTCCTCACCTTGTTCGCCTTCAGCAGCGAAAACTGGCAGCGTCCGCCCGAAGAAGTCAGTGCGCTGATGGATCTTTTTCAGACCGTACTCCGCAAGGAAGTCCGGAAGCTGCATGAGAATGGCGTGCGCCTGCGCATCATCGGGGACCGTTCCCGTTTCAATGAGGACACCCAGGAGCGCATGGCTGCAGCGGAAACACTGACCCGTGAGAACAGTCAGCTGACCCTGATTATGGCCATGAACTACGGTGGGCGGTGGGATGTCGTGGAGGCAGCACGCCGTTTGGCGGTCGATGTGCAGGCGGGCCGGTGCCGGCCTGAGGACGTGGATGAGCAGCAGTTTCAGCAGTATACGAGTCTGGCAGACGTCCCTGATCCCGATCTGTGTATCCGTACCGGGGGGGATCGACGGATCAGCAACTTTCTGCTCTGGCAGTTTGCCTACACTGAACTGTACTTTACCGACGAATACTGGCCTGATTTCCGGGGGCCATCGCTGTGCGAGGCGCTCCGGGAATATGGCCGTCGCCAGCGTCGGTTTGGCTTAAGCGCAGAGCAGGCGGAGGAACTGTCACCGTGAATACCGAAGGACAAGAGCCCGCAGGGACACCGCCGAAGGCCGCCAAGCCCTCGGATCTGAAGCCGCGCATCCTGACGGCGGCCATTCTTGCGCCGCTCGCAATCGGCTGCGTGTTTTTTCTGCCGCCGGTCGGGTTTGCGATTTTTCTCGCGATCGTGATTTCACTGGGTGCCTGGGAATGGGCCCATCTCAGTGGGATCGAAAATCAGGGTGGACGGGTGGCCTATGCCGGAGTGGTTGCGCTGCTCCTGTACATCAGCTGGCAGATTCCATTTCACTGGGTATTGATTCTCGGCGCCCTGTGGTGGGTGGCCTCGCTGCGGTGGGTGTTCAACTATCCGGAAAGCGCCCGCGAGTGGGGCGGAACGCCGGTGCGCCTGATCATGGGGCTGCTGATTCTGGTGCCCGCTTTTGCAGGCTTCAACACGCTCAAGCATTTTGAAGGGAGCAGTGGTTACATCCTGTACCTGTTTGCGCTGGTCTGGGGTGCCGACGTGGGGGCATATTTTGCCGGGCGCCGGTTCGGCAGGCGGAAACTGGCGGTGAAAGTGAGCCCCGGCAAGTCCTGGGAGGGCGTTTATGGCGGTCTGGCCACAGTCACGTTGATTGCGATCGGCACCTCCCTGTATCTGGGGGGCGGGCTGCTCTTCATGGTCGGGGCGGTGCTGGCTTCCTGTGCGACCGTCATGGTTTCCGTGCTGGGCGATCTCGTGGAGAGCATGGTGAAGCGGCACAGCGGCATCAAGGACAGCAGCAACCTGCTGCCAGGCCACGGCGGCGTCATGGACCGTATCGACAGTCTCACTGCGGCCGCTCCGGTGTTTGCGCTGGTCTTGCTGCTCGCGGGCGTTCAGTAGCCGGGAGGGCATGTGCAGGGTATCGCGATCCTCGGTTCTACCGGATCCATTGGAGAGAGTACGCTAGACGTTATCGGCAGGCATCCTGACCGGTTTCGGGTGCAGGCGCTCACCGCACACCGCAATGTCGAAAGACTGCTGGCGCAATGTGCGCAGCACCGGCCAGCGCATGCGGTGATCGCGGACGACGCCCTGCTCCGGGTGCTGCAGGAAGGCCTGCAGCGGGTTGCGCCCGGGACGCAGGCGCATGCGGGTGCGGATGCACTGGCCGATGTGGTGACAGCGCCCGGCGTCGATCAGGTGATGGCGGCGATTGTTGGCGCGGCCGGCCTGTTGCCGACGCTGGCCGCGGCACGACACGGCCGTCGCCTGCTGCTGGCCAACAAGGAAGCACTGGTGATCGCCGGAGATCTGTTTCTGCAGGCGCTCCGCGAGGGCGATGCGGAATTGTTGCCGATCGACAGCGAGCACAACGCGGTATTCCAGTGTCTTCCGAGTCCGGGCGCGCGACCGGCGGCGCCTGCGACCGTGCGGCGCATTCAACTGACCGCATCGGGTGGTCCGTTTCTGGAACGCCCGCTGGACACGCTGGCAGCGGTAACCCCGGCGGAGGCCTGCGCGCATCCGCGCTGGGAGATGGGTCGCAAGATTTCGGTGGATTCCGCGACCATGATGAACAAGGGGCTGGAAGTGATTGAGGCGGCGTACCTGTTCGACCTGCCGCTCGACAGCATCGATGTGCTGGTGCACCGGGAAAGCATCGTGCACTCTCTGGTGCAGTACGTAGATGGCTCCACGCTGGCGCAGCTCGGTCAGCCGGACATGCGCACGCCGATCGCGCAGGCCCTGGCGGCGCCGGAGCGGATTGAGTCCGGCGTTGCACCGCTGGACCTGGCTGCGATTGGCGCGTTGCACTTTGAGCCGATCGAGGCGCAGCGGTTTCCCTGTCTGCAACTGGCCCGGGATGCCTACGCGGAAGGCCACGCGGCGGTCGTGTCTCTGAATGCGGCCAACGAGATTGCCGTGCAGGCTTTTCTGGATGGTCAGCTGCCCTATACCGGGATTCCCGCTGTGATCGCCCACGTGATGGAGCAGGTGCGGATGCCTGCCGGATCGCTGGCACTGGAAGAACTGCTGGCGCTGGATGCCGAGGCACGCCGCCTGGCGCGCCTGCAGATGGGGCGCTGCGCCGCATGAATATTCTCATCAGCATCGCCGCCCTGATCGTGACGCTCGGTATTCTGGTCACCATTCATGAGTACGGCCATTTCTGGGTGGCACGCCGTTGTGGCGTCAAGGTGCTGCGGTTCTCCATCGGCTTTGGCAAGCCCCTGTTTGGGTGGTACGGAAAGGACGGTACGCATTTCGTGGTCGCGGCGATCCCGCTCGGCGGCTACGTGCAGATGCTGGATGAGCGTGAACGCCCGGTGGCGGAAGAGGAAAAACATCTCGCATTCAACCGCAAGCCCATCGGTCAACGCATCGCGGTCGTGCTGGCCGGTCCGCTGGCGAACTTCCTGTTCGCCATCGCCGCCTACTGGTTCATGTTTGTATCGGGCACGACCAGCGTGGTGCCGGTGGTGGGTGCGGTCTCGGAAGGCAGCCCTGCGGCACAATCCGGTCTGCTGCCGGATGTGGAGATCCTGGCGGTCGATGGGGCGCAGACGCGCAGCTGGGATGCGATCAATCTGCAATTGATCCGCAGGCTGGGTGAGACCGGCGATATCCATTTCCGGGTATCGCCCTTCGGGTCGCAACAGCAGCGTGATGTGCACGTGCCCATTGAGCGCTGGCTGGTCGGCGAGGAGGAACCGGATCCGATCGGCGCCCTGGGGATCCGTCGCTGGCGGCCTGAACTGCCTCCGCTCTTGGGCACGCTGGACGAACAGGGGCGGGCGTTCGCGGCCGGGCTGCAACCCGGTGACCTGGTGGTCTCCGCAGACGGAGAGCAGATCCGTGACTGGATGCACTGGGTGGAGTTCGTGCGGACGCGGCCCGAACAAACCTTCCGGGTGACGGTACGGCGAGCGGGTGCACTGCGCGAACTGAGCCTGACGCCGGCAAGGCGTGTGCTGGATGATGGCCGGGCTATCGGTTTCATCGGCGCTGGCGTCCAGCAGCCGGAGTGGCCCGCAGAATATTTGCGCGAGATTCGCTATGGCCCGCTCGAGGGTGTCGGGCGGGCGGTGGAGAAGACCTGGCAGATGTCGACCATGACCCTGGGCGCGCTGTGGAAGATGGTCGAAGGTCTGGTGTCGGTAAAAAACCTCAGCGGGCCGGTGACCATTGCCCGAATTGCCGGTGCAACAGCGACGAGCGGGCTGGAGTCCTTCCTCTCCTTTCTCGCCTATCTCAGCGTCAGTCTGGGTGTACTGAATATTTTGCCTATCCCGGTACTGGATGGCGGGCACCTAATGTATTACCTTATCGAGCTTCTCAGGGGGCGGCCCGTCTCCCAGCAGGCCCAGTGGGTCGGCACGCAGGTGGGACTTTTCCTGATAGTCGGTATCATGCTGCTGGCCTTTATCAACGATCTGGGCCGGCTTTGAGACCGGCCGCGGCAAACTGCCGCGCCAGAAGAATCAATTATCACGGGATTGGGGACACTAGGACGTGAAACTCGTCAAGCACGCCAGGATGGCTGCATTGATCGTGCTGACGATCGGAACCTTCGTCTATCCCATGCC
>JBFKXW010000152.1:0-6659 GCA_041637915.1 Pseudomonadales bacterium
AGGTCGCCGAGCGGAATCGGGACCATGCGCTGTTCATTGGCTATGCGCCTTACGATGAGCCAGAGATCGCGCTGGCCGTGATCGTTGAGAACGGCGGGCACGGTGGCTCGGCTGCTGCGCCGATTGCCCGGTTGCTGTTTGATGCCTGGCTGGGTTCACGCGGCCCGATTGATGAGCAGCCACTGGCGCAGGTTATCATCGATGCCCAGTAATCATGATTTTCTCCGGCAGATGCCGAGCCTTGGCTCGGAGTTGCGCAGTACGCCGGCGCTTAGCATGCGCATGCATTTCGATCCGCTGCTCATGCTCCCGCTGCTGGTGGTACTGACCGCCGGTGGATTTGTGCTGTACAGCGCCAGTGGTCAGAACTTCGATTACGTCATCCGCCAGGGAGTCCGGGCCGGCATCGCACTGGTCGCTATGCTGACGCTGGCGCAGTTCGAGCCGCGACAATACCGACTCTGGTCTCCCTGGATCTACCTGTTCGGGTTGGGACTGGTGATCAGCGTGCTGTTTTTCGGTACCGACATCAAGGGCGCGCAGCGCTGGCTGACGCTGCCGGGAGGCACCCGCTTCCAGCCTTCGGAATTGATGAAGCTGGCCCTGCCGATGATGCTGGCCTGGTACCTGAGTGAGCGGCGACTGCCGCCACGGTTCAAACATGTGCTGGTCGCGCTGGCCCTGATCGCCCTGCCGGCCGGAATCATTGCCCGGCAGCCGGATCTCGGGACCTCGCTGCTGATTGCGGCCTCCGGCCTGCTGGTGTTGTGGCTGGCGGGCCTGCAGTGGCGATTTATCTTCGGTTTCGCGGCGCTGGCGGCCGCGGCTGCGCCCCTGCTCTGGTACAACATGCACGAGTATCAGCAGCAGCGCGTCCTGACCTTGCTGGACCTTGGCGCAGACCCGCTGGGTGCGGGGTGGAATATCAATCAGTCGATGATCGCGATCGGCAGTGGCGGGCTGGAAGGCAAGGGTTGGCTGCAGGGCACCCAGTCCCAGCTCGATTTTCTGCCAGAAAGCCATACCGATTTCATCATCGCGGTGCTCGCGGAGGAGGGGGGGCTGGTCGGCGTGCTGACGCTGCTGGGCGCGTACCTGCTCATCATCGCGCGGGGTATTTATATTGGCATCCAGGCGCAGGATACTTATTCGCGCCTGCTGGCAGGCGCGATCACGCTGACTTTCTTTGTCTATGTGTTTGTCAACATCGGGATGGTGGCCGGCATCCTCCCGGTGGTGGGGGTGCCACTGCCGCTGATCAGTTACGGAGGCACTTCCATTGTGACCTTGATGGCTGGATTCGGTATGCTTATGTCCATACATACGCACCGCAAGCTGCTGGCGTGAACCGTGGTGGAACTCTGTCGTCCGGCAGCGTTCGAAAGGGCAAGGGAATTGCGACGCATGAGATTTTCAGTTTTGAAACACGGGACGCTGCTTGCGCTCCTGCTCACCGGTGTGGTGGCGCAGGGCGCATTGTCTGCTTCGGCAGGCGCGAAATTTCAGAGCGCGGAAGTACGCGCCTTCATGGACAGCCTGGTGCAGGAGGACGGCTTCGATCGGGCCGAACTGGAGCGCGTTTTCGCGGGCATCGAGTACAAGCAGAATGTCATCGATGCAATCTCCCGCCCGGCCGAGGGGAAGCCCTGGCGCGACTACCGTCCGATTTTTCTGACCCGCTCTCGGATTCTGCAGGGTGTGGAGTTCTGGAACAAAAATCAGGAATTGCTTGCGCGTGCTGAAGAGAAGTACGGCGTGCCGGCAGAGATCATCGTCGCCATCCTTGGCGTGGAAACGCGTTACGGCCAGAATTTCGGCAGTTTTCGGGTGATCGATTCGCTGGCCACGCTGGGCTTTCATTACGAGCCGCGCGCGAGCTTTTTCCGTAAGGAACTGCGCGAGTTTCTGATCATGGCGCGGGAAGAATCCAGCGACCCCTTCGAGATGCTGGGTTCCTATGCCGGGGCGATGGGTTATCCGCAGTTTATTCCCAGCAGTTTCCGCGCCTACGCGGTGGACTTTGACGGCAATGGAAAGCGCGATTTCTGGAGTGGCTCGGTGGATGCCATTGGCAGCATCGGCAATTACCTGGCGAGAAATGGCTGGAAAGCCGGCGAGCCGATTGTGTTGCGGACGCGTGTCGACGGGCCGGGTGCGCAGAAGATTGCCAACCAGAGCAAGAAGCCGGATCTGGCGCCGTCAGTGCTTGCTGCGCACGGTGTTTTGGTGCCCGACAGTCTGGGGCCGCAGGACGAAGCGTCTCTGGTCCGGCTGGAAGGCGCCTATGGTGAGGAGTTCTGGCTGGGCCTGCACAACTTCCATGTCATCATGACGTACAACCGCAGTCGCCTGTACGCGATGGCCGTTTATCAACTGGCACAGGAAGTGCGCAGCGCGCGATGAATGCTTCAGGGCGGTTGTCCGCGGCAGCACTCTCCACCCTGTTGTTGCTGACCGGCCTGCTGTCGGCCTGCAGCAGCCGGGGGCCGGCTGAGAGTCCGCAGGCGAGCTCGGCGCCGGCAAAGACAGACAGCGCGCCGCGCCCGCTGCCCGATCATGAAGTGGCCGCGATTCCCGACGCGGTACCACGCAATGAGCCACGCACCCGCGCCGGCAATGCCAATCCGTACACCGTGCTGGGTCAGACCTATCACCTGTTGCCGGACAGCCGAGGCTATCGGGAAACCGGGGTGGCCTCCTGGTATGGCATGAAATTTCATGGCCGCCGCACCGCGAACGGGGAACGCTACGACGTGTTCGGCATGACGGCGGCGCACCGCACTTTGCCGATTCCCTCCTACGTACGGGTCCGAAACCTGGAAAACGGCCGGGAGATCGTGGTCCGCGTGAATGACCGGGGGCCGTTCCATGACAACCGTATTATTGATCTGTCCTGGGTGGCCGCGCAGAAACTCGGGTTTGCCAACCGGGGTACAGCCCGTGTCGAGGTCGTCGCGGTGCATCCCGATGACCCGCCGGCGCCCGCCCTGCAGCATGCGGTGTCGGCGCCGGCCTCGCCGCTGCCAGAGGCGGGGAAGCCCGTCGCTGCGAATAGCCTTGCCGCTGCACCGCGCGCGCAGGCAAAGGCACAGGCGCCGGGAGACTGGTACTTCCAGGTGGGTGCGTATCGCGACTACACGGCTGCACAGCAGGTCCACGTGGCGCTCGCTGAGCAACTGCCAGGGCAGGTCGCGATTGAATCCGGTGGTCAGGACGGCTTCCACCGGGTTCGGGTGGGGCCGTTGGGGGATGACGATCACGTCAGACGCGTGCGGTCCATTCTGGCCTCAAAACAGATCCTGCAGCCACTGCTCATCAGTGACTGATGGCCGGCGCGCCGGGAGCGCCGTGTTACAATTTCTGGCCATCTGGTTCTGAGATACTCCCCTTCACTATGACTTTTTTGCGCAACCACACGCGATGCCTGTGGACCCTACTACTGTTTGTTTCGGTTTCTGTGCAGGCTGCCGACGTGCTGATCCCCGGCCCGCCGAAGCTGGCGGCGAAGGCCTTCCTGTTGATGGATGCCGATAGCGGCGAGGTGATTGCGGAAGAGAACGCCGATGAGCGCCTCGAGCCGGCCAGCCTCACCAAGATGATGACCGCCTACGTGGCGAGCCATGAGCTCTCTGCGGGCAATATTTCCCTGCAGGACAAGGTTCGGGTCAGTGAAAAGGCCTGGAAGATGGGCGGCTCGCGGATGTTTCTGCGGGTTGGCACCGAGGTCACCGTGGGTGAGTTGCTGCACGGCATCATCATCCAGTCCGGCAACGATGCCAGCGTGGCCATCGCTGAGCATATCGCGGGCGCTGAGGACGCCTTCGTGCAGATCATGAACCACCATGCACAGGAACTCGGCATGCATGCCACGCAGTTCCGCAACTCGCATGGCTGGCCGGCCGAAGGGCATCTGACCACGGCCCGCGACATGGCCACCCTGGCACGCGCCATCATCCAGCGTTACCCGGAGCACTATGCGATCTACAAGATTCGTGAGTACACCTACAACGGCATCCGCCAGCCGAACCGCAACAAGCTGCTCTGGGACGATCCGTCCGTGGACGGTCTGAAGACCGGCCACACGGAAGCGGCCGGATATTGCCTGGTGGCCTCTGCCGTCAAGGGCGAGATGCGGCTGATCTCGGTGGTCATGGGCGCCTCGGGCGAGTCTGCGCGGGCGCGGCAGTCGCGCAAATTGCTGGCCTACGGATTCCGCTATTTTGAATCGCTGCGCGCTTATGCCGGTGGAGAAGTCCTGAATGAACCCCGCGTCTGGGGTGGTGCGGTGGATCAGTTTCCGGTCGGCCTGGCTGAAGACCTGCTGCTGACCATTCCCCGGGGGCGCCAGTCTGACCTCCAGGCGACCCTGGAAATCGCGGAAAAGATCACGGCGCCGATCAGTGAAAACCAGGAATTGGGGACATTGCGGGTGCGAATTGATGATCGTGTGCTGGCAGAGCGGCCTCTGGTGGCCCTGGCCTCGGTCGAGCAGGGAGGCCTCTTTAAACGCCTTTGGGACTGGATGAAGCTATTCTTCCTGAATCTTTTTGAAATGATCTGAGGGTTTGGCGCCGCGCCATGAATGTTGTCTACCTCAACGGGGAATTCCTCAACGGCGACGAGGCCGTGGTGTCCGTGATGGATCGCGGGTTTTTGTTCGGAGACGGGGTCTACGAAGTGATCCCCTGCTATGCAGGCAGACTGTTCCGGCTGGAGCAGCACCTGCAGCGGCTGGAGAACAGCCTGAACGAGACGCGGATCCGCGTCGACCTGTCCCGGGCGATCTGGCAGGAATTGCTGGCCACGCTGGTCAGGAAGAATGGCAGCGGCAACCTGTCCATTTATCTGCAAATCACCCGCGGCGTGGCCCAGCAGCGGGACCACGCGTTCCCACCTGATCTGGCGCCGACGATCTTTGCCATGGCGACGCCTATGAAGCCGGCCATGACTGCGGACCTGGAGAATGCCCGTGGCGCGGCTGCGGTCGTGGTCGAGGATACCCGCTGGTCGCGTTGCGACATCAAGTCCATCCAGCTGCTGCCGAATATCCTGCTGCGCCAGCAGGCCGTGGATGCCGGTGCGCAGGAGGCCATCCTGGCGCGCGACGGACTGGCCCTGGAGGGGGCGGCCAGCAATCTGTTTGCGGTTGTGCAGGGAACTTTGCTGACGCCGCCGAAAGGCCGACAGATTCTGGGCGGCATCACGCGTGATCTGATTCTGGAACTGGCGGACGCGCACGGCGTTGACCATGCGGAACGTGACATTCCGCTGGAGGTGTTGCGGGAAGCCGAGGAAATCTGGGTTACCAGTTCTACCCGGGAAATCATCCCGATTGTCGAATTGGACGGTATGGCGGTGGGCATGGGTGTGCCGGGGCCCGGGTGGAAGCGCATGGCGGGGCTGTACCAGGCACTCAAACAGTCACTGGAGGATGCCGGTTGAAATGGCATCAGCCGGTGGAGGCGAATGAAGGCATCATGGAAAAGCGGCCCCGTATCGAGTTCCCGTGCGACTACCCGATCCGCGTCATGGGAGAGGCCGCGCCGGACTTCAAGATGTTCGTTACCGAGGTCGTGCGTCGTCATGCGCCGGATTTCGACGCATCCACGATATCCGTCAACGCATCCCGCGAAGCGCGCTTCCTGTCTGTGCGCCTGCAGATCCATGCCACCAGTGAACAGCAACTGGCCGACCTGTTTGCCGATCTCAAGAAGAGCGGCCGGGTGCGCATGGTTCTGTGATGTCTGCTGAGGCCGCTGCCGAGGACCTGAACGCGGCGACGGAGGTGCGGGTCCGCCGACTGGGTCTGGTGGAGTACACGCCGACCTGGCAGGCAATGCAGTTGTTCACGAGCGGGCGCACGGCTGCAGACCGGGACGAAATCTGGCTGCTGGAACATCCTCCGGTGTTCACGCAGGGTCAGGCCGGACGCGCGGAACACCTGCTCATGCCGGGTGACATTCCGGTCGTCCAGGTAGACCGTGGAGGGCAGGTGACCTACCACGGCCCCGGACAGTTGGTCGCCTATCTGCTGGTGGATATCAATCGACGCGGGCTGGGAGTACGCGCCTTCGTCGATTGTATCGAGCGTGCGCTGGTGGGATTGTTGGCCGGATACGACCTGGAAGCCAGCGCGCGCCGGGATGCGCCGGGTGTTTATGTCGGGGAGAGTAAAATTGCCTCGCTGGGTCTGCGGGTGCGACAGGGGCGGTCTTTTCACGGTTTGGCATTGAACGTGAACATGGATCTTGAACCTTTCCGGCGCATCAATCCGTGCGGTTTTGCCGGTTTGCGCATGACCCAGCTCAGCGAATTCAGATCTGACGTGCAAGTGGCGGATGTGTGCGAGCCTCTGCTGCGGATGCTGGCACGGGAGCTCGGTTATACTCGGGTGGAAGAAACCACCGCACGCTGGAGCGGCGAATCTGATGGCTGAACAAATCCCCGTCCGCAAGGCCAGAAGGCCCCAACTGGAGCCCGGCGTAAAGCTGCGTGGCAAGGAAAAGTTGGATCGTATTCCGGCGCGGATCCTGCCGGCGGCACAACCGATGCTGCGCAAGCCGGATTGGATTCGGGTGCGTATGCCGGCGGGCGGCGAGGTGCAGCGGATTCGCTCCCTGATGCGAGACCTGAAATTGCACACGGTCTGTGAGGAGGCC
>JBFKXW010000153.1:0-6622 GCA_041637915.1 Pseudomonadales bacterium
GGGGCCCGTCAGGCCGGTGACCTGCAATTCCGCATCGCCGATCCGGTCATGGATGCACGCCTCCTCCCGCACGCCACCGCCGCAGGTGATGAGCTCTGGGCGCGTTATCCCGATCGCGTGGCACCCTTGATTCAGCGCTGGCTGCCGCAAAAAGGGCGGCTGCATGAAGCATAAGGCGGAACGGGTTGTACGTATCACGGACCCGGCGGGTAGGGTGTTACCCGGTGGCGATCACTCCGCCACGGGCAGCAGATCCGGCACCTGTTTCGCCAGCTCAAAGCGCTCCTTGATCCGCTCGCCACAGAGCACGAAGCCGCGCAGTGTGCCAGCGGCATCGTGGAATTCTCCGCGCAGGTCGGTGCGGGCGGACTCGATCAGCCACTCCCCGTCCGTGTCGCGCGGCGGCGGCAGGGCGACTACCGGGCAGGCGGGGGTTTTCACCGTGACCGGCATCGCCGGGAAATGAACCGGGGTGGTGGTGCCGGACAAGGTTTTTGCCAGCGCACGCGCACTCGCCATCAGGGGCAGTACATATTGAAAAGAGTGACCACTCACTTCAGCGCAGTCGCCCAAAGCATACACATTCTCATCGCTGGTACGCAGGGTCTGATCGGTCACAATCCCACGCCGGGTCTGCAGCCCGGCGGACTCTGCGAGGGCTATGCGCGGCCGCAGGCCAATCGCCGAAATCACCAGATCGGCCTGTAATGGCCCGCCTTCATTGAGCTCGACGCGATAGCCCGTGCCCTCGCGGTGCACGGCCTGGACCAGTGGCCCGAGCCGGATGTTGACCCCGAGACCGGTCAGGACCCGTTCCAGCAGGCGACCGGCTGCCTCCGGCACCAGCAATTGCAGGAGGTGTGTATCGGGCGCCACCACGGTCACTTCGAACCCGGCCCCGGAAAGATCACTGGCGAACTCACAGCCGATCAGGCCGGCCCCCATGATCAACACCTTTTTCCTGCCGTTCAGCTGCTCGCGAAAAACACCGTAGTCCCCCAGGTCATTGACCGAAAGCACATCCTCTGCGCCATCACCGAGCAGCGGCGCACGCAGCACCTCGGCGCCCCAGGCCAGTACCAGACGATCGTAATCGACCCGCTCGGCGCCGATTGCCACCTGTTTTGCACCAGGATCCAGTGCCGTCACCGGGGTGCGGGTCCGTACCGTGGCCTGCAGCTGTTCCGCCATCTGCTCCGGCGGTGCCATCGCCAGCGTATCGGCATCCTTGCCCTTGTCGAACGCGGCACTGAGCATGGGCTTGGAGTAGGAACGCCCGTCATCCGCCGTGATCAGTGTGATCGGAGTTTCGGCGTCCAGCTTGCGAAACTCCCGCGCCAGGTTGTATCCCCCCAGCCCGGTGCCGATGATGACGAGTGGCTTGCTCACGGCCTCAGCGCACCATGATCATTTCAAAATCCATTTTACCCACCCCGCAGTCGGGGCAGACCCAGTCCTCGGGAATGTCATCCCACCGCGTACCGGGCGAGATGCCTTCTTCCGGCAAGCCTGCCTCCTCGTCATAAATGAATCCACAGACGATACATTGCCACTGGTGCCAGCCGCTGCTCATGGGTTCGCGTTCCTCCGGGGGGAATGGGGCGCCTACATTACGGGCGCAGCCGGCGCTCCGCAAGCGTCCACGCTTGCGCGTACGGCATCTTTCCCGCATTCTCGCGGCCCGCGATTCGGGCAGGACCCCGTGGTGCATCCATCCACGCTGAAACCATTTCCCGGCGCCCGCTGGCGCCCCCGTGACCAGCTGCGCGTCCACGAGATACCAGCCGGGCTGCGGCCCTGGCTGTTTGATCGGGAATCACTGACTCGGCGGCTGGTGTCTGCCAGCGACGGGTCGTTCCGGGTCGATGTGCAGCGCCAGTGGTGGGGTCATGCACAGCCGGATGAGACCTGCCTGCTGGAGATCCGGCCCCGCAGTGCCTGCCGCCTGCGCGAAGTCCTGCTGCTGGGCCGCAACACCCCCTGGGTGTTCGCGCGTAGCGTGCTGCCTGACACCAGCCTGACCGGCCCCAACCGTTTTCTGCGCCGATTGCAGTCCAAGCCATTGGGCGCGTTGTTGTTCCAGTCACCTGGCACCGTCCGGGCACGGGTGGAATACGCGCCTTTCGCGGGCAGCGACGTGCCCGGGTCGCCCACAGACCGGGTGGTCTGGGCGCGTCGCAGCGTGTTCCTGTTTCAGGGCAAGCCGCTGCTGGTTGGTGAGTACTTCCTTTCTGCGCTGGCTGCGCAAACGTTCCCGAGCCGATAAACTAGGTCGCTATGATCAATACCGACCAGTATCTGGAAGCGGCAGGCCGCCGGCTTTGCGTGTACGCCGAGCTCATGCGACTGCATCGTCCGATCGGCATCTTCCTGCTGCTGTGGCCCACGCTCTGGGCGCTTTGGATTGCCGGCGATGGCCGCCCGCAATGGAACAATGTGGTGATCTTCGTGCTGGGCGTCATCCTGATGCGATCTGCCGGGTGCGTGATCAACGACTTCGCCGACCGGAACCTCGACGGGCAGGTCGCACGCACCGTCGGGCGGCCACTGGTCACCGGGCGCGCCACCTTCCGCGAGGCGTTGATCCTGTTTGCTGTGCTCTGTCTGCTGGCATTCGGCCTGGTGCTGCTGACCAACCCCTTCACTATCGCGCTGTCCTTCGGGGGGGTTGCGCTGGCCGCGCTGTACCCGTTCATGAAGCGCCACACCTATCTGCCGCAGGTGTTCCTTGGCGCAGCCTTCGCTTGGGCCGTGCCGATGGCCTTCGCCGCCGAACAGCAGGCACTGCCGGCGGAAGTCTGGCTGATCTACACCACCACGCTGGTCTGGACGGTCGCCTATGACACCGAATATGCCATGGTGGACCGGCCGGATGATCTGAAAGCCGGTATCAAGTCCACCGCGATTCTGTTCGGGGAGGCCGACCGGCTGATGATCGGCCTGCTGCAGGGCACCACGCTGCTCTGCCTGGTGCTGCTGGGCAACCGCCTGGAAGCAGGCATTCCCTACTATCTGGGCCTGGTCACGGCTGCGGGCCTGTTCGGCTGGCAGCAGTACCTGATCCGCGACCGCAGCGGTCCGGGCTGCTTCGCCGCCTTCCTGCACAACAACTGGGTTGGTCTGGCAATCTTCCTGGGCCTGTTTCTGCATTACCTGGGGGTTTGACAGATTCCGCCAATCGGGCCTGAATTCATCAAAGTGTCATCTTGGGGTCCTCAAATGGGACGCATGCAATGGCAACCCATACGAAACCGATGAGTATTCAGGACAAGAAAGTGCTGATCGTCGATGACGAGGCACCTATCCGCAAAATGATCTGCCTGGCGCTGGAGGTCGCAGAATTCCTGCCGCTCGAAGCCGAGAGCGCTGATGACGCCTGGCGCGTGATCCACGACGCGCGTCCGGACCTGATCCTGCTCGACTGGATGATGCCCGGCGTGAGCGGCCTGGAGTTCGCCCGTCGCCTGCAGCGTGATGAAAATACCCGGGACCTGCCCATCATCATGCTGACCGCGAAGACCGAGGAGGACAGCAAGATCCAGGGTCTCGAGGCGGGGGCGGATGATTACATCGCCAAGCCTTTTTCGCCACGTGAACTGGTTGCGCGCATTCGCGCTGTGTTGCGGCGTACCACGCCGCCCGGGGTGGACCAGCCGGTGGACATCAACGGGCTGGTGCTGGACCCGGTCTCTCACCGGGTTTCCGCGCATGGCGAGGCGTTGCAACTCGGGCCGACTGAATACCGCCTGCTGCAGTTTTTCCTCACCCACCCGGAGCGCGCCTACAGTCGCGTCCAGCTGCTCGACCACGTGTGGGGCAGCAACGTCTACATTGAAGAACGGACCATCGATGTCCACATCCGCCGCCTGCGCAAAGCGCTGGAGCCGTCCGGGCATGATCAGCTGATCCAGACGGTGCGTGGCATGGGCTATCGCTGCTCCATTCAGTAGACCGCCCCGGGGAGGGCAGCCATGCGTCGCCACTGGCGAACCGGAGTCACGCAACTTGTCCTGGGCCTCTGCCTGCTCATGCTGCTGGGCGCTCCGTTCGGCGCTTCACTGACGCTGCTGTTTCTGGGACTGCTCGGTTACGCCAGCTGGTCAACCTGGCAACTGGTGCGACTGCATCGCTGGCTGGACGGCCGCGGGGGTGGCGACCCACCCGAAAGTTACGGCATGTGGGGCGATGTCTTCGATGGGATTTACACCCTGCAGAAGAAACAGAAGAAAAGTCGCAAGCGGCTGCGCAAGATCGCCTTCCGGGTCCGCGACTCGCTTTCCTCCCTGCGCGATGGCGTCATCATGCTCGACTCGGAACGCAGCCTGGAATGGTGGAACGAGGCGGCCACCGAGATGTTCGGTTTCCGGGATCCCCAGGACAAAGGGCAGCACATCACCAACCTGGTGCGTGCGCCGGTGTTCCTGCAGTACTTCTCAAAGGGCGACTTTTCCGACCCGCTGGAAATGGAATCGGCACGGGCTTCGGGCCGCTTCCTGCAGATTCATATCACCGAGTTCGCCAGAGCGGATCACCTCGTGCTGGTGCGCGACATCACCCGCCTTCACGCCCTGGAGCAGATGCGCCGGGACTTTGTAGCCAATCTCTCGCACGAGCTGAAAACCCCGCTGACGGTGCTGCGTGGCTATCTGGAGACGCTCATGGCCGCGGACACCCTCCCGGAGCGGTCTCTGCAGGAGATCGTCGACGAGATGCACCGGCAGGGTGAGCGCATGGATCACCTCATTCGGGACCTGCTGTTCCTTTCCCGCCTGGAGAACGAAGACCGCCCCACGCTCAGTCAGCCGGTGTGCCTGCCGCAGTTGCTTGAGCGAGTCGTGCGGGATGCGCGGGTCATCGCAGAGAACAAGCAGCAACAGGTGACGCTGCAACTGGAATCCGCCGCCGACATCCTCGGCAGCGAGAGCGAACTCTACAGTGCGTTCTCCAACCTCATCACGAACGCAGTGAAATATTCACCGCCCGGCAGTCGCATTGAAGTGGTTACCCGGGATACCTCCAACAGTTTGGAGGTGATCTTTCTTGATAACGGAACAGGCATCGACTTCCAGCACCTCAACCGGCTCACGGAACGCTTCTACCGGGTCGACAAGCACCGCTCGGTCGAAGCCGGCGGGACCGGACTGGGTCTTGCGATCGTCAAACACGTGCTGCTGCGACACGAGGCACACCTGATCATTCGCAGCGAGGTCGGCGAGGGCAGCGAGTTCATCTGCCGGTTTTCGGGTAGCCGTGTACAGCCGGCCTCGGCTGCCTGATCTCAGGCAGAATCGGATACGCGCTTGCGAATCTCGTCCACCGGCGTATGTCGCAGATCCATGCCCTCGACCATGTAGATCACGAATTCGGCGATGTTGCGGGAGTGATCCCCGATCCGCTCCAGTGCGCGCACCACCCAGAGAATATTGAGCACCCGGGAGATATTGCGCGAATCCTCCATCATGTAGGTGATCAGCTGGCGCATCGCACCATTGTATTCCTCGTCGACAAGGCCTTCTTCGCCAATTACCTGCAGGGCCATCTCGGTATCCATGCGCGCAAAGGAATCGAGCGCATCATAAAGCATCTTGCGCACGTGATTCCCGATATGCCGGCACTCCCGGTAGCCCTGCGGTGCAACCCCCTCCTGCGCCAGGGCGCCGGCCTGCCGGGCAATCTTGACGGCTTCATCCCCGCATCGTTCCAGGTCCGTCACGGCCTTGCCGACCGTCATCACCAGACGCAGATCGCTGGCAGCGGGCTGGCGACGCGCCACAATCTGCCGGCACTCTTCATCGATGGTCATCTCCATCTCGTTGATCTTCGCGTCCTGTCTGGATACCCGCTCAGCCAGTTCACTGTCGGCATCCATAAGCGCCTGCAGCGCATCACTGACCTGTTTCTCCACCAGCCCCCCCATGGCAAGGAAATGCGTTCGCAGGTCCTCGATCTCACTGTCGAACTGCTGGGAGATATGGTCCGCCTGTCCTTCGTTTCTCATCTCGCTGCCGCCTCTGTGTACCTGTGGTTCTGCCGAATTTCCCTCATCCCGGGAAAGCTTGCGCCGCTTAACCGTAACGACCGGTGATGTAATCTTCGGTGTGCTTCTCTTTCGGGTTGGTGAACAACTGGTTGGTTGCACCGAACTCGATCAGCTTGCCCATGTACATGTAGGCGGTGTAATCCGATACCCGGGCAGCCTGCTGCATGTTGTGGGTGACGATGATGATGGTGAACTGTTCCTTGAGTTCGTAGATCAGTTCCTCCACCTTAAGCGTGGAGATGGGATCCAGCGCCGAGCAGGGCTCATCCAGCAGCAGCACCTCTGGTTCCACGGCAATACAGCGGGCAATCACCAGCCGTTGCTGCTGACCACCGGACAGACCAAACGCGCTGTCATCAAGCCGGTCCTTGACCTCATCCCACAGCGCCGCCCCCTTGAGCGCCCATTCGACGCGCTCATCGAGCACGCGCTTCTTGTTGATCCCCTGAATGCGCAGCCCGTAGCAAACATTTTCATAAATGCTTTTCGGGAACGGGTTGGGTTTCTGGAACACCATCCCGATCCGGCGACGCATCTCGGTTACATCCACCTCCCGGTCATACAGGTCTTCTCCGTCGATCA
>JBFKXW010000154.1:0-6581 GCA_041637915.1 Pseudomonadales bacterium
GCGGCCCGGTCGGGCTGGAGAATCTGGCTGCCAAGCTGGGCGAGGCTGCTGGCACGCTGGAGGACGTGTATGAACCCTACCTGATCCAGCAGGGGTACATCGCCCGGACACCCCGAGGACGGGTCGCCACTCGGTTGGCCTGGGATCGCTTCGGTCTGGAACCACCGGGCACAATCCCCGATGAGCAGGGAGATTCCGGCCAGCTATTCTGAGTGTCCGGGCGTCGACTTTTTACCCGGGTTTGCACCAGCCCTGCTGATTGCCGCAGAATCGCCATCCAGCTTCACGAGTCAGGGAATACAGATTGAAGCAGTTCAGCTTACCGATCCGCGTCTATATCGAGGATACCGATGCCGGCGGGATCGTTTACTACGTCAATTACCTGAAGTTTATGGAGCGGGCGCGCACTGAATTTGTGCGTCATTTCATTTTTGAACAGAGTTCTTTGCTGCGGGATCGCATCCTGTTCGTGGTGCATTCCTGCAACATGCGTTTTCTGAACCCGGCGCGGGTGGACGACGAACTGGTGGTGACCGCCGAGGTCATCAAGCTGGGCAAGGCGAACATGGTCTTCGGGCAAAGCGTGAAGCGTGCGGATAACAGCCTGTCGCTGTGCGAGGGCGATGTGAAAATCGCCTGTATCAATGCGAATACCATGAAGCCCTGTGCGATTCCGGAAGGTCTGTACAACGCCGTGAAAAGTGTCATGTGATGCGGTTCCCGCTGCGGTTTGACCCGAAAGTGACTTTAACCACGTTTTCCTTTCAACCAATTCAATCTTTTCAATTCAGGGGGTGCCGGTCGTGAACGATCAGATGTCTCTGTGGAGCCTGTTCGTCAATGCGAGCTTGGTGGTGCAGGCGGTCATGCTGCTGTTGCTGGCGGTGTCCGTCATTTCCTGGGCGATGATTTTTCAGCGCGCCCGGGTGTTGCGGACAGCGCGGCGGGCGTTTCAGGATTTTGAGGAACTGTTCTGGTCCGGGATGGACCTTGGCAAGCTCTACCGTCAGGTCGATACCCTGCCGGACGGGCCAACCGGGGTGCAGTCAATCTTCCGTTCCGGTTTCAAGGAATTCAACCGGCTGCACCAGAAGCCGGGTGTGGACCCGGACGCCGTCATGGAGGGCGCACAGCGTGCCATGCGCGTGGTGGTGTCCCGGGAAGAAGAGAAACTCGAGGCGCACCTGCCCTTTCTGGCCACCGTTGGTTCGACCAGCCCTTACATCGGCCTGTTCGGTACCGTCTGGGGGATCATGAATTCCTTCCGCGGTCTCGCCAATGTCCAGCAGGCCACACTGGCAACGGTTGCGCCGGGCATCGCCGAAGCACTGGTGGCAACGGCCATGGGCCTGTTTGCGGCCATTCCTGCGGTGATTGCCTTCAACCGGTTCTCGGCCCGGGTCGATGTGCTGACCAGCGGGTACGAAACATTCGCTGACGAGTTCAGCAGCATCCTGCACCGCCAGGCGCACGGCGGCCATTCGTCCTGATTGGCAGGAGTTCAGTGTGAAACATCCCGGCCGCCGCAAGCCCATTGCGGAAATCAATGTGGTTCCCTATATCGATGTCATGCTGGTGCTGCTGATCGTGTTCATGGTCACAGCCCCGATGCTGACGCAGGGCGTGCAGGTTGAACTGCCCGAGGCGCCCTCTGAGCCGCTGGAGGCAGACAGCGACGATGAGCCGCTGATTGTCTCCATCAAGCAGGATGGGAGCCTCTACCTCAATCTCGGCGGCAAGCCGGAAGAGGCCCGTTCCCTGGAATCGATCCAGCAGCAGGTTTCCAAGGTGCTTCGTCAGCAGCCCCGCACCGAGGTGCTGATCAACGGCGATCAGAACATCGACTACGGGCGGGTTGTGCAGGTCATGACCGGCCTGCAGGCCGCTGGCGCGCGCAGTGTCGGGCTGGTCACCGAAGCGCCGACCGAATTGCCGTAGGCGGACGCCGAACGCATGTCCAGGAAGGACGCCAGGCTGGCGCACACCCCCAAGGCAGAAAGTTTTCTTGTGCCCGTCTGCATGGCGTTGCTGCTGCACGCCGTGGTGTTCAGCGCTGCATTTCTGGGTTGGTCCGCCAAGGCGCACATTCCCGATCGGGTCAAACCGCCCCAGATCGTGAAGGCGCGCATCATTGCCATGACGCCCAAGGCGCCCGTCGTTGCACCGCAGCCGGCACCCCCTCCGCCGCCGCCTCCACCCGAGGATGACAAGAAAAAGGAAGAGGAAAAGAAACAGCAGGAAGAGCTGAAGAAACGCGAAGAAGAGAAAAAGAAAGTCGAGGAGCAGGAGAAGCGCGAGGAAGAGCAGCGCAAGCGTCGCGCGCTGGAAAAGAAAAAGAAAGAGGAAGAGGAAAAGAAGCGCAAGGAACAGGAACGCAAGAAAAAAGAAGAGGAAGAGCGCAAGAGAAAGGAACTCGAGCGGCAGAAGCAGCTCGAAGAGGAACGCAAGAAGAAGGAAGAGGAAGAACGCAAGCGGCTTGCCGAGGAGAAGCGCCGCGAGGAGCAACGCAAGCGGGTGGAGGAGTACCTCCGCCGGCAGGCGCAGGCGCAGGAGTTTGCCGCGCAGCAGGCTGAATCGGATGCCGTTGCCGTGGCTTCCTACCAGGACGAAATCCGTCGGCTGGTGGCGCGCTACTGGTCACGCCCGCCGAGCGCCCGTTCGGACATGGAAGTGACCATACAGATTCAGCTCGTTCCCGGTGGTGAAGTCATCGATGCCCTGGTCATTCAGTCCAGTGGCAACGCAGCGTTTGACCGTTCTGCCATTAACGCGATTCGCAGTGCCGGAAAACTACCGGTTCCTGAGGAGCAGCGTTTGTTTGATAAGTCATTCCGGCGCTTTAAAATGCGCTTCCGTCCGGAGGATCTTTCCTGGTGAAACAATCCATTTTGAGACTCGCTTCACTGTTCGCTGTCTGTTGGATGCTGGCGCTGCCAACGCGTGCTTCAGACCTGATCATCGAAGTGACGCAGGGCGCGGATGAGCCCACGCCGATCGCGATCGTGCCGTTCGGCTGGTCCGGTACGGAGGCGCTCCCGCAGGATATCGCCAGTATTGTGGATGCGGACCTGAAGCGCAGTGGTCTGTTCCGGGCCATTCCCCGGGCCGACATGCTCAGCCTGCCGCACGAATATGGCGATGTGCATTTTCGTGACTGGAAAGTGCTTGGTGTGAGCTACCTGCTGGTGGGCAAGATCACGCGCGAGGCTGGCAGTGGCGATTACAAAATCCAGTATGAGCTGTTTGATGTGCATAGCCGCGGACGCCTGATCGGTGAAGTCATCTCCGGCACCGGCGCGGAGCTGCGCGACCATGCACACTACATCAGTGATCGAATTTATGAAGTACTGACGGGCATTCCGGGCATTTTCTCTACCAAGATCCTCTACGTAACGGCCAACCAGTTGGGCGGTGGGCGGAGCGAATTCCGTCTGCAGATCGCCGACGTGGACGGTGAGCGTACCCGGACGATTCTCAGCTCTGAAGAGCCGATCATGTCGCCGAGTTGGGCGCCGGACGGGCGCCGGATCGCGTATGTGAGTTTTGAGGATGGACGTCCGGGCATTTACATTCAGGTGCTCGCCACCGGCGAGCGGGTGAAGTTGCCGCATTTTCGCGGTCTCAACGGGGCCCCTTCCTGGTCGCCCGATGGCAAGAAGATCGCGTTGGTCCTGTCCCGGGACGGCAACCCGGAGATCTATGTGATGGAACTCGCCACGGGGGACATGCGCCGTGTGACCCGCCATTTCGCCATCGACACCGAACCGGTCTGGGCGCCGGACGGCAAGTCCATCATTTTCACCTCGAATCGGGGCGGCAATCCGCAGATCTACCGGGTCAAGCTGGATACCAACTGGGTCGAGCGCCTGACCTTCGAGGGTACTTATAATGGCCGCTCGCGGATCACCGCGGACGGCCGCTATCTGGTGTTCGTGCACCGACGGGACCGGAATTTCGCCATTGCGGCGCAGGATCTGGAAAGTGGCGGGGTGCAGGTACTGACGCGTACAGCGCTGGATGAGTCGCCCAGCGTTGCACCGAACGGCCACCTGATCATGTATGCCACGCAGGACAGCCGGAAACGGGGTGTGCTGGCCGCCGTGTCCATCGACGGCAGAATCAGGTATAGCATCCCGGCGCGCCGCGGCGACGTGCGTGAGCCGGCCTGGTCACCCTTCATGCGGTAACCGTGATCTGGCAGAAAAATGGCCAGATTGGCATGGAATTCAACGAATTGTGCTGCATCCTTAGCGAATCTCGGCTATAAAGTAGGGCGAATCCGCCGCGCGCGATTCCGATTCTCAACTGAGGAGGCCGTCATGGCATTTGTAAGGGTCCGGAGTTTCTTTTCACTGATTTTGATGGCCGGCCTGCTGGCTGGCTGTTTCGCAAAGCCGGATACGTCCGGACCGACTTCGGCGGATAGCTATGACGGGCCGCACAAGACCCGGGCCCTGATTGTGGACGGCGAAGCGGCCGGTGGCAGCGGCACGAGCAGTCGCGGCGCTGGTGGAGCCGGCGATGGTTCTGGCATGGCCGGCGGGCCGGCCGAAAAGCCGACCGAAATGATCGTCTACTTTGACTACGACATGTCCGTGGTGAAGCCTGAGTGGCGTGATCTGCTGACGCGTCATGCCCGGTACCTTGCTGCCAACCCGGACGTGAAAGTGGTGCTGGAAGGCCACTGTGACGAGCGCGGCACGCGTGAGTACAACGTCGCACTGGGTGAGCGTCGTGCCAACGCGGTACAGCGTTTCCTGACCGTGCAGGGTGTCTCCGCCTCCCAGCTGGAAGTGGTGAGCTACGGGGAAGAAAAACTGCGTGCCACCGGTACGACAGAGGCAGACCACTCGCAAAACCGTCGCGTGGAATTCCGCTACGAGTGAAGCGACCTGCTTCCGGCGGCGAAGACCGATGGAAGTAGTGTCTGGTATGCAAAGGCCAGCCCGGAAGGGCTGGCCTTTTTCTTTGTCCGCACGGTGAACTCCGTGCTTGTTTTTTTGGTCAAGCTGTTAGAATACGCGCCAGCGATCTACGCACCGATCGGTGGCGTGTTCCCTACGATGCTGAGGAGCAATCAATGAAATTTGGACGAAACATCAAGGCGATAGGTCTGGGCAGCAGCCTGCTGATTCTTTCCGGCTGCGGCCTGTTTGGTGGTGGTGAGCAGGAAAGCGTGCCCGTGGATGATTCGGCCGGAACCAGCAGCCAGCAGGGTGGTGTGGGTGTCGGCACCTATGATCCGGGTGCCAGTTCCACGGTGAACACGCTGCCGGGTCGCGGCACTGGTGGCGAGGGTGGCGCAGCGGACCTGCAGACTCTGCTCAACAGCAATGTTGTGTATTTTGATTTTGATGACACGTCGCTGCGCGACGACAGCCGCTCGCTGTTGATCACTCACGCGAATTTCCTGAATCGGAATCAGCACAAGCAGGTCCTGCTGGCCGGGCACGCCGATGAGCGTGGTACGCGCGAGTACAACATGGCACTGGGCGAAAAGCGGGCGATTACAGTGCGTAACTTCCTGCTGGCAAACGGGGTTTCCTCCGCGCAGCTGGATACAGTCAGCTACGGCGAGGAAAAGCCCATCGACCGCAACAGCACTGAAGCGGCGTGGAGCAGGAACCGGCGGGTAGAGATCAAGTACCAATGAGGCAGTTCGCTGCATTGGGAGTCTCCCTTCCCGGGCTGCGTACGGCCCTGAGCATTGCGTTGTTGGGAGGGGTTTTGCCGGCACAGGCGGAGCGTGCTCCGGTGGTGGATTCCCTGCCGATGGGTGGCGCGGCGCAGGAAATGCGTCGTGGCAGCGTGCCGCCGGCGCAGGCAACCCCGTATTATGGACCGGCCAGCCAGGTGAACCCGCAGGCGGAATTGTTGTATCAGTTGGATCTGCTGCAACAGGAAGTGCAAAACCTGCGTGGTCAGCTGGAGCAGTACTCGAACGATGTGACACGGTTGCGCCAGGAAAACACCACCCGCTATCGCGGGCTGGATGAGCGTATGCAACGCGTTGAACAGGCGGTGGATACGATCGGCTCCCAGCCGCAGGCAGCTGCCACACCTGCGATCGACGCCAAAATGTTCCTTGAAAATCCTGAATTGCTGGATGATCCCAAGGTGCTCGAGGCGCTCGACAAGATGGCGGCCCCGGTGCCGGCTGGGGGTATGCCAGCCTCGGCAGACCCCGCTGCCGTGGCACCACAATCTGTCGCAGATCCGGCGCCCATGGCATCCGCCGTTCCAGCGCAAAGCGCCGCTGTGAATGCCGAGGCGGTGGACCTGCCGGATAGCGAAGCAGAGGCCTATGAGCTGACGCGTGAGCTGATCCGGCGGCGGGAATTTCAGGTAGCTGCCGCCACGTTGCAGTCGTTCATTCAGAAATTCCCTGGCGGGCAGTACGAAGGGCATGCCTGGTACTGGCTGGGTGAGGTGTATATGGTGCTGCCGGACCCCGGTGCAGCGCTCAATGCCTTCAATCACCTGCTGACGACGTATCCGGGGCATGGCAAGGAAGCAGATGCAACCTACAAGCTTGCGGTGGTGCATGACCAGTTGGGCAGTGCTGCGCAGGCGCGCAGCTA
>JBFKXW010000155.1:0-6542 GCA_041637915.1 Pseudomonadales bacterium
AGGCGTAGAACGACGCCCGGTTGAGGGCGGCCCGTTGGCGCAGCGGTAACGTCCACGCGGCTGCGGCCCGTGTACGCGCCCGGCTACACGACCTTCTCTTCTCCTGAGCCTGATTCTGGATTGTCTCGCGTGCAGCCTGTGCGCGCCGGATCTCCCGTTGCGTGCGCACTGTGCGGGCGGCGCTGCTGACTTCCGGCTGCGGCTGCGCGTTGACGCTCAGGCCCATCGGATCCGGGGTGTATGGCTGGCACTGGTTCGCCGGTATCGGCACACTGTCCGTGTACAACGGAATGCCGTCGGGTTGCGTGCAATGCATCCAGGTGGCAGATGCTGGCGCGGACGCCAGCAGGCCAAGCAGCAGCGCGGGTCGGAAAATCGGGTGGTGCATGATGTGGTCTCCAACTGCATGGGAGCGGTTACTATGCCGTGAGCGGCCCGGGCCGGGTTGTACGCATCGGGCATCAATGGGTGTGCGTGATCGATGACGCTCCGACTGCGCGCCTCGCCGGCGTCATTGGCGTTCTCTGCCGCAGCGCTGCCGTTCGTCGCCGTGCACCTCTGTTATCTGCTGGCTGCCAGCATGGGGCACGTGGAATGGTGCGTACCCTACTGGGACGGCTGCACATCGATCAGCAAGACCGGCCGGAAGGTGCCGGAGTATTACCTGTTCAAAGCCACGATGATTCCGGCGGCGGTGCTGATGATGCTGCACTGGCGCACCTGTGGCCGCTGGTTACAACGGGTGGAGGTCGTGCCCTCGCGAAGTGCCCGCCTGATTCCCTGGCTGGGGGTGATCTGTGGCGTATTCCTGATTGTCTACACGGTCGCGTTGGGGCACCACGGAGACGAGTTCCGGTTGGCACGGCGTATCGGGGTCATTCTGCACTTCGCCAGTGCCTACATGGCTGCGTTGCTCTTCACCGCCCGATTGACCGCGTTGCGTGAAAGCAGGCGGGTGTTCGTCCCGCGCGGGATCCACCATGGGCTGTGGGCGTGTTGCCTGCTGGCGCTGGGCATCGGCATGCTGCATGTCGCAGCCGAGGCCTTCGATCCGCGCTATGACGAATGGGAAGATGCCGTGGAATGGAACGTGGCGCTCTGTATCAACCTGCATTATCTGTTGGTGGCCCGCCTGTGGGCGGGCATGTACCGGCGTAAGGCAGATCGTTAGAATGGCTGCACCCGTTCACCGTCAACAGGAGATGACAACTTGAAACAGGGAATGAAGATTGGCTTGGTCATGGCGGCCGCCATGCTGCTGTCCGCATGCAGCAAGGTCACTTTGGAAAACTACAACAAGCTGAAACGCGGCATGGAGAAGGCTGAGGTGGAGGCGATCATCGGCGCACCTTCCTCCTGCAGCGAGACCCTGGGGGTGCAAAGCTGTATGTGGGGCACCGAGCAAAGCAACATCACCATCACCTACGCCGGGAACAAGGTGCTCAATCTGGGTCACACCGGGATCAATTGAGCGTTAGCGGGTGATCACCGGGAGCCTTTTCAGAGCGGCTTCCGCTTCTGAAAATCCCGCTTCAGCGGCCTGCCGGTAATACCGGCGGGCCAGCTGAAGGTCTTTCTTCACGCCATGGCCACGCTCATACAGCATCCCCAGGTAGTGCTGGCCGGCGGGATCTGACTTGCCTGCGGCACTCTGCAGCAGGCGCACTGCCCGCGTCGTATCCTGACGCACACCCCGGCCCTCCAGGTACATGCCCGCCAGCATGGATTCGGCGAATGGCAGGCCGCTGTCGACCGCCTTCTGCAGCCAGCGCACCGCCGTCTTGTCATCGCGGCGTACGTGCTCACCATTGGCATAAAAAGCCCCCAGCGTGAGGGCGCCGAGTGGTTCGCCCCGTTGGGCTGACTGCTCGATCCAGCGCAGGCCGTTGTCCGGGTCCTTGCCCCGCTTTTCCTGGCGTGCAAGCGTCGCCATGCCGCGAAACCACACCGCCAGCGGGTCGCCGGTGGCATAAGCGCGTTCCAGCCATTGCGCACCGTCGCGCAGGGACCGGCGTACGCCTTTGCCCTGGAGGTGCGCCCAGCCGAGTGTGATCATGGCCTCCACGTCGCCCTGACCAGCAAGTTGCTGCAGACGTCGCAGTGCGCCGGAACCGTTCTGCTGCGCGAGTCGCACGCCCTCTGCCCAGGCACTGTCCGGGTGCCGCTGGATGAAGAAGTCGGGATTTGTGATCAGGCGGGAAAGGACGAGAAAGAGGTCGTTTCGTCGCAGAATGGCATCAGAGACTGCATCAGGATTGTCGGCAGCGGGGTGGTCGTGCTGAGCACTGGTTTGCCGCGCCAGCTGGACAGTGAGCGCCTGATCTTCCTGCAGTTCGATCCATCTTGTATCCGTGTCGTGGTCGGGCGCACTCACCTCAATGTGGTACCGGCCGGACGGCAGCCGCATGCCTGGCTGATAGGATGGTTTGATATTCAGAATCCGCACCCGTGCATTGCGAGGCTCTGTGACCACTGTGAGCTGGTGATCCTGTGATTCAGTGGCAGAGGCTGGCTCACCTTGCAGTGGCGGGGCCTCCGCCATGCGCTCAGGCCCTTTGCCGGGGCGGTTCAGGGCGACCAGGACAAACAGGAGAAGCAGCGCGACTGCGATCCCCACGCCCAGTTTGCGCAGCCAGGTGCGCGGCTTTTGCGATACGGACACCCCGCCGGATTCCGCAGACGGATAGGGCCGGACGCTGGCGTGGGGCATACCACCAAAGGGGTAGGGCACACCGGCGCCCTGCATCGGTTCCCCGGCAGCGACCAGCCGTACGGCCTGTCCGGCAGGCACCCGGAACACCTCAACCGGTTCCGGGATGCCTTTCAGTTGCTTGCTGCCAACCGGCTCGCTGGGCACCTCGGCCTTGTTCATGGCGAGATACACGGCCTGGGTGAAGTACACCTCATCGGTTGGCGTCAGCGCCTCAATCCGGGCGGTGACATTCACGGCCTCTCCGAAAATGTCGTTGTCGTCGCTGCGTCGCACTTCGCCGAGATTGACCGCCACCCGAATATGAATCTGCTCCCCGTCAGCGCGCTGGTGGTTGTACTCCGCCAGGGCGTCCTGCATCGCCATGCCACACTGCACGGCATTCGTGGGGGAGCGGAAGACCACCAGCATCCCGTCGCCGGTGGATTTGACCCACTCGCCGTTGTACAGGGCAGCGGTGTCCTTGAGGATCTGGTCATGCGCGCGAAGGAGTTCGTGGAATGCATCCCGGGACTGGCTGGAACTGCGCTCCGTGAAGCCGACCATGTCGGTCAGCAGGATCGCGAGGTTTTCGGTGTCAGCCATGCGCGCGAGTATATCAGGCCGCCTGCCGCAGGTTCCGGCGCCCGCGACAACCCCCGCAGGTGCGCCGCGAGGCGCGATTCAGTCAATCGTGATGCCGATGATCCTGCGGCTTACAGAAACCGATCGCGGCTGGTGCCGCTCCTACGGATTTACGACGCACCGGTCGGAGCCCCGCGAGGCGTGATCAGCCGAGCCCGCTGGCGATATCCGCCGGCGCGCCGTCAGGCTTCCTCCTTGTGGGTGCCTCTGTCCCGGTCCAGCACCAGCAGCAGGGCAGGCAACAGCAGGAAATCTGCGATCAGGGCGAAGGTGATCGTGATCGCTGTCATCAGGCCGATGTCTGCGTTGATCTTGAAACCGGAGCTCGCCAGGATACAAAAGCCCACCACCAGCACGATGGTAGTGGTGGTGAGGGCCTTACCGACGGTGCCGAAGGCATATCCCACAGCGTTACCGGGCGGGAAGCCCAGTTCGCGCCGGGCGCGCTGGTACTTGCTGAGAAAGTGCACGGAATCATCCACGACGATCCCGAGCGCCATGCCGATGACGATGGAGACCGAAAAACCCACCTTGCCGATCAGCAGGCCCCAGACACCGAACGCCATCAGGATCGGTACCAGATTGGGAATCAGGCTGATCATGCCCAGCCGCCAGGAGCGAAGGGCGGCAAACATCATGAACGAGATGAGTGTCAGAGCCACGATGGCGGACTCGATCGAGCTGATCATGTTCTTCTTGCCGATGTGGGTGAACATGAGGGAAGGGCTGGACCCGTCGCGCACCATGTAGGGCGGTGCATTTTCCTCCAGCCAGTTCCGCGCCCGCTCCTGCAACGCGATCATGTGCGGCGTGCCCATGGTGGGTGTTGAGGCAGTCAGCTTGGTGGCGCGCTTGTCCATGCTGACCTGATTGGTCAGATCGAGCCCGAATGGCAGGGACAGTTCATAGAGCAGCATGTACTGGGATGCCAGTTCCTTGTCTTCCGGGATGCGGTAGTACGCCGGGTCGTTGTTGTGCATGTTGCGGTTGAGCCGCTTCATGATATCGGTGAAGGTGTTGACGTTCCGAACCTCGGGTTGCTGACGCAGCCACTGTGAAAATGCCTCGACCGTTTTCAGGTACTCCGGATCAGACACGCCGTTCTCCTTGCCGGAGTCCAGGGAGTACTGGATGTTGTACAGGCCCGCGAGACTTTCATCCGCAAAGTCGGTTGCAATCCGGAACGGGACGTCCTCGTCGAAGTATTTCGAGTACTGGTCAAAAATGATGTTCTGCGTCGCGCCGATGGAAATCAGCACGACCACAGTCAGGCTGATGGGCAGAATGCGTTTGTGGTTTCGAACCACCCAGGCACCGTAGCGGCCCATCCACTCCGACTGGTCCGCGTGGGCGGGGCGAACCCGCGCCGGCAAACGGGTCATGATCGCCGGGAGCACACTCAGGCTCAACACGAAGGAGATGCCCACCCCGAATGCAACGATATTGCCCAGATCGCGGAACGGCGGCACCTCGGACAGATTGAGGGCGAGAAAGCCAACCGCGGTTGTTGCACTGGTCAGGAAGATGGGTGCGAAGTTGATCCGGATCGCAGTGCGCAACGCATCAGTCTGATCAAGCCCGCGTGCCAGGCCGACCGCGTACTGCACCAGCACGTGCACGCAGGCAGCCACGGTGATTGTCATGACAATGATGGAGGAATTCACGGACGGCGGCGTCAGATCCACGCCGATCCAGCCCGCCAGCCCGAAGGCACCCACGGTCGTGAGTGTCACCACGATGAAGGTCGCGATCACGGCGCCCACGTCCCGTAGCAACAGGTACAGAATCACGTACATGGTCAGAAACACCACCGGTAGCAGGGTGGCGGCGTCTTCGAGGGAGGTGGCAAGAAACTGGTTGTTGATCATCACGCCGCCGGTTCGATGTACCTTGATGTCCGGACGCTCCGCCTCGATCTCTTCCGCCAGTGCCTTGGTGGCTGCCGCCACTTCCGGCGTCGGCCCCATCTGGTTCTGTGGGATCAGGAAGGTCACATTGATGCCGGTGACCTTCCCATCGGCAGAAATCAGCCGGTCCACGATGAGTGGTTCGTTAAGGGCGATGTCCCGTACGCGTGCGATCTGTTCATCGGTGTAGTCGACTGCGTTCTCGAACAGGTTCTCGACGATCAGGTCGTCGTCCTCCGCATAGGTGTGCTGGTAATTCGCCAGCGAATCGACCCGTGAGGAATAGGGCAGTTGCCAGGCTTTTTCCGTGTACCGCTCGATCAGATCCATGGTTTCCGGTGTGAATACACCCGGCCCGCCGTTGATCTCGAACAGCATCAGCACGTTGTCCTGCCGGTTGTAGGTGTCCTGAATGTCCCGGAACTCGAGCAACTGTGGGTTGTTCTCACCAAAAAACACCTGATAGTCGGTGAGAAATTTCATCTTGCTGGCACCAAATCCCGCGCCGGCGATCAGCACGATGCAAAGCAGGATGCAGAGCCACGGGTGACGAAGCGAGAATTCCAGATGAGGGGGCAATGGGCTGGCGTTGGACATGACGGACACACCTCGGGTCAACAACCGTCTCATTGTAGTTTGTAATTTGCTGGACCAGACTTGCAGTCCAGTGGAACGTTTCGTGACCGGAGGTCAAACGTCATGCCGCGATTACGTTGCAACGGAGTCGAACTGGAGTACGACGCGTTCGGTGATTCGGGTGCGCCTCCATTGCTGCTGATCATGGGGCTGGCTACACAGATGATCGGCTGGCCCGAGGCGTTCTGTGAGATGCTTGCCGCGCAGGGTTTTCGCGTCATCCGCTTTGACAACCGCGACGTGGGGCTTTCCAGCAAGTTACCCCCTGCGAACCTCCCCGGCCCGATTCGCATGCGCCTGCTTGCTGCGCTGGGCCGGAAAGTGCCGGCACCCTACACCCTGCAGGACATGATGACGGACACCAGTGCCCTGCTGGATGCGCTGGAGATTCCGGCTGCCCATGTGGTGGGGGCTTCCATGGGCGGCATGATTGCGCAGTTGCTGGCCATTCATCATCCCCACCGACTGCGCTCACTCACCACCATCATGTCCTCCAGTGGCCACCCTGCCTTGCCGCCCCCTTATCCGTCCGTGATTCGACGCATGGTGCTGGAGCGCCCCTCCGGAGACGACCCCGAGGCCATGGTTGAGTATGCCGTGCGGTTCAAGGAGGTCATCGGCAGTCCGGATTACCCAGAGCATCCCGATGCCGTCCGGGCCCGGAC
>JBFKXW010000156.1:0-6536 GCA_041637915.1 Pseudomonadales bacterium
CGCTTTGACCGTGGCCGCGCTGGTCAATGGAAACGACTGCGAATCCAGCATCGAGGTAGGCAGTGAAAGCATCAGCGTTCCGGGAACGGGAGCCGCTCCAGCCATGCGAGTGCAGGACCACCGGAACAGGATTCTCGGCGGTTGCGTTGTCCGGGCGGTGCACCGAGACAAAGATATCGACTGCCTCGCCGTCTGCACCGGTGCTGCTGACCGCGTAGTCTTCGGTCACGGCAGCCTGTGCCTGCAATGCGGTACCCAGAATGGCAGCCGCCAGCGGCAGTTTCAGGTTCTTGGTTTTCATGGTTCCTCCGCCAGGTGCGTGCCTGCGCGTACTTGTTGAAATTAGGCCCAATTCTCCACCAGGCTGTCGTGAGCCGGCAGGGCATTTTTGCAGGAGGTCCCAGGTGACTGGAAGAGCGCTGCGGCTGTTCAGGGCTACGGAAACTGCAGCGCGCCCGGGTGGGCGGACAGGTCGTGGTCGCGCCAGTGGAATGGAACCGCCTGCAGGGCGCTGGTCGGTGCTGCCGCCCACAGCTCGGCAAGTGTCTGCTGCGATTGCGGAATCTTCAGTTCCGGCGCGATCTCGGCGAGCGGGCCGAGCACGAAAGCCTGGACGGTGGTTTCCAGCCGTGGCAGACGAATCCCGTCAAAATCACCTGACAGGTCCCCGAGCAACAGCAGGTCAATATCCAGCGTCCGGTCACTGAAACGAGGCTGTGAGCGATCCCGGCCGTGCTCATTTTCGATTTCACGCAGTAGGGCGGCAACTTCCGGCACGTCCAGTTCGGTTTCCGCACCAGCGGCCAGGTTGAGGAAAGGATGCCCTACAAATCCCACCGCCGCACTTTCATATACGGAAGACACAACCAGGTTCCCGAAGTGGGTCAGCAGGGCGTCCAGGCCGCCGGTCAGGTTGGCCTCCCGCTGCATGTTACTGCCCAGGCTGAGCCAGGCGGTCCGTCTCATGCCGCTGCGGTCCGCTCGATCAGCACGCCGACATCGCTGGCGCCGCGCAGGGCGCCGGGCTTGCTGACGCGCAGGCGGAGCCAGCCCACCCCGAACTCCTGCAGCACGATCTCCGCGATACGCTCTGCCAGCGTTTCGACCAGCCCGAATTCGCTGTCTGTCGTGAAGGCGATGACGCGCTTCCCGATAGCCTTGTAATCCACGGCATCCTCGATACGGTCTGTGGCAGCCGCCTTGCGAACATCCGTGCGCATCTCCAGGTCAATGCTGACCACCTGGCGGATCTCGCGCTCCCAATCGAACACGCCGATCACGGTCTCGATTTCCAGGTTGCGGATGTAAACGATGTCGCTGGCGGTCATGGTTGGCAGCCCGTTACGGCGGTTTCAGCGCGTGACCATGGCAGAACTGTCTGCGTGCGGCAAGGCGTTACGCCAATGCCTCGCCCAGCGGCCAGCGCGGGCGCACCCGCACGGCCAGGTCAGAGGACTGACCCTGGCCTAGATGCCGGTAGCCAGCGTAGGCAATCATCGCACCGTTATCGGTGCAGAATTCGATGCGTGGGTAGCGGACCGTGGCGCCCAGCTTGTCACAGGCCAGCCGGAGCTCCTCCCGCAGCCGCAGGTTGGCGCCCACCCCGCCTGCGACGACCAGCCTGTGCAGTCCGTGTTCCTGCAGGGCACGACGGCATTTGATTACCAGGGTGGCGGCGACGGCCTCCTCGAATGCGCGGGCGACATCGGCACAGGCTTGTTGGTCCCAATCGCCGGCCTGCTGCAATGCCTGCACGGTGTTCAGTGTGAAGGTTTTCAGGCCGCTGAAGCTGAAATCCAGGCCGGGCCGATCGGTCATCGGTCGCGGAAACTGAAAGCGGTCGGGATTCCCCTGCACGGCAGCCTGTGCCACGCGAGGCCCGCCCGGGTACCCCAGGCCAAGCAGTTTGGCTGTCTTGTCGAAGGCCTCGCCGGCGGCGTCATCCAGACTCTCACCGAGCAGGGCGTAGTCTCCAAGCCCGTTCACCCGGTACAGCTGGGTATGTCCACCCGAGACCAGCAGGGCGACGAAGGGCCAGTCCGGTGGATCTTCTTCCAGCAGGGGAGCCAGCAGGTGGCCCTCCATATGATGGATGGGGATGCCGGGTACGTCCCAGGCATAGGAGAGCGAGCGGGCAAAGCTGGCCCCCACGAGCAGCGCACCAATGAGCCCCGGCCCGGCTGTCCAGGCGACTGCCGAGATCTGCTCCCGGCTGATCCCCGCCTCTGCCATAACGGCGCGCACCAGGCCAATCAGCTTGCGCACGTGATCCCGTGAGGCCAGTTCCGGCACGACGCCCCCATGTGCGGCGTGGGTGGCAGCCTGTGAATACAGCTGATGGGCCAGCAGGCCATTGTCGCCATAGAGGGCTACGCCGGTTTCATCGCAGGAGGTTTCGATGCCCAGTACGATCATGGCTAGCTTCTGGCAGGTGGGGGGTGAATTGTCCGGGCTGTGGAAATCCTTTGCAAACTGCGGGGCAACTGATTAGAATTCCGGCTCTTTTTTGCTCGGACGGGTCCGCCTGTCCTCTCATTGCGTCTTTCAAGGAAAACCATGCCGTCGATCAAGGTCAAGGAAAACGAGCCGTTTGACGTGGCGCTGCGCCGCTTCAAGCGTTCTTGTGAAAAAGCCGGTGTACTGTCTGAAGTGCGTCGCCGAGAATTCTACGAAAAGCCCACCACGGTCCGGAAGCGCAAACTGGCTGCCGCAGTAAAGCGTCACCAGAAAAAGGTCATGCGCGAAGTCCGTCGTCGCGAACGCCTCTACTGATTTTTCACCTTGGGTAGTTCAGCACTGAAAGACCAGCTGAATGCAGCGGTCAAGGACGCCATGCGGGCAAAGGACAATGCCCGGCGCGACGCGTTGCGGCTGGCCCTCGCAGAGTTGAAGAATGTGGAAGTGAACGAACGCATCGAACTCGATGATGCGCGCGTTCTGGGCATTCTGACCAAAATGATCAAGCAGCGCCGGGACTCTCTGCAGCAATTTCAGGATGCCGGTCGCGATGATCTGGCCGATAAAGAATCCTTTGAAATCAGTGTGCTGGAGTCCTTCATGCCGGCGCAGTTGTCCGACGAGGCAGTGGCCGCTCTCATCGAGGAGGCACTCACCGCCACCGGTGCGAGCAGCATGAAGGAAATGGGCGCCGTCATGGGGTGGCTCAAGCCAAAGATCACCGGCCAGGCGGATGTTGGCCAGGTCAGCAAGCAGGTGAAGGCGCGCCTCGGCTGATCGTCTCCGCTCCGATTCCACTGTAGCCAGGGCGCTCGTGCTAGGCTAACGACAGTTGCCCACCGGCTCGTATCGTCCCTTGATCCCGCAACATTTTATCGACGAATTAGTTGCCCGCGCGGACCTCGCGCAACTGGTTGGCGAGCGTGTGCCCCTGCGCCGCAGGGGCCGCGATTTCTGGGGCTGCTGCCCGTTCCATGATGAGAAAACCCCCTCCTTCAAGGTCGATGCCAACGAGCATTACTTCAAGTGTTTCGGTTGCGGTGCGTCCGGTAACGCCATCGGGTTTCTGATCGAGATGGACCGACTCAGCTTCCCGGAAGCTGTCGAAGCACTGGCAGCCCACCTGGGCATGGAAGTGCCCCACGAGGGTGGCGAGCAGGACCGGGAAGCGGTGCAGCATCTGCACGATTTGCGCAGCGTCATGGCGCGCAGTGCGGAATGGTTCCGACAACAGCTTCAGGCGGAAAACTGCGAGGCGGTGGAGTACCTGCGCCGGCGCGGTGTGAACCGGGAGATCGCCGAGCGTTTTGGGTTGGGATTTGTGCCCGAGGCCTGGGATGGACTGCACCGCGCACTGGGCGGCAGTCGGAAGCAGGATGACCTGCTCGTCGAGGCCGGCATGCTGGTGCGCAAGGACGATGGCCGCGTCTATGACCGCTTCCGTGGCCGGGTGATGTTCCCGATCCGCGACCGCCAGGGCCGCACGATCGCGTTTGGTGGGCGTGTGATGGGCGACGGTGAGCCCAAGTATCTGAATTCCCCCGAAAGTCCGCTGTTTCACAAGAGCGAGGAAATCTATGGCCTCTATGAAGCCAAAGAGGCGGATCGCCGCATGGAGCGTCTGCTGGTGGTTGAGGGGTACATGGATGTCATCGCTCTCGCGCAGCATGGCATTCCCTGGTCGGTGGCCACGCTGGGCACGGCGCTGACGGAGCAGCATCTGCGCAAACTGTTTCGCATCGTGCCGGAGGTGATTTTCAGCTTTGACGGCGACAATGCCGGTCGTGCGGCGGCGCGCAAGGCGCTGGAGGCGGCCGCGCCGCGCATGGAAGAGGGGTTGCAGGCCCGTTTTCTGATCCTTCCGCAGGGCGAAGACCCGGATTCGCTGGTGCGTCGGGAGGGCCCGGCAGCCTTTGCCCGCCGTGTTCAGGAAGCCCTGCCATTCTCGGAATTCATTTTTGAGGATGCTCGCCACGGCATCGATACCGGTTCGCTGGAGGGCCAGGCACAGGTGCTGAGTCGGGTGGAGAAGCTGGCCCGAAAAGTGCCCAACCCGATGTTATCCCGACTGATTCTGCAGCGCGTGCAGGAAGAATCCGGCCAGCGGTCTCCGCCGCAGCGGCCCCGGGCGCTTCGTCAGCCGCAGACCCCGTCAGCACCTCCCTGGCCAGCCGCATCGCATGCCGTGCGCAGGCCGCAGCCCGCGAGCAGTCGGCACGCGCGTACGAGCATGGACCTGATTGCAGTGCGCTGCCTGTTGCATCGCCCCTCACTGGTCACGGCCTGGGAGGGCAGCCCGCCACCGCCGGACGGGACCGACGCCCGCCAGTTGCTGATCCATCTGCTGGAGTGGCTTGAAGAAGACAGCAGCCGCCCACATTCATGGTTGATCGGGCGGGCGGCAGGAGTGTCCCCGCAATTGGAGGCCCTGCTGAAAGCGCAGCTGGACGAGGGATTGCTGCTGCCAATGGAGCATCTGGAGACCGAATTTCTCGGTATCCTGCGAAAAATCTCTGCCGCCAACAGTGAACAGCAGAAAAAAAGCCGGCGACGGGCGCTGCAGGAAGCCTCCCGATCCAGGCCGCTTACGAGAGAAGAAATGTTGGAATTACAGGAACTTATCCGGCAATTGGCGGGTCTGAACCCGGAAACCAACTGAACAAATTTCCGCCTAAATTTTTTGGTGTGGGGGCAGAGAGCCGGTATAATCGCGCGTTCTCTGACGCCCGGGCACCGGGCGGAATCCACAGACAAGCGAGTTATTGCATGAGCGCAAGCGCGAACGCCCACAAACAGAAGTCACGATTGAAACTCCTGATTGCTCAGGGCAAAGAGCAGGGCTACCTCACCTATGGGGAGGTCAACGACCACCTACCAGAGGATATCTCCGATCCGGATCAGGTGGAAGACATTATCCGCATGATCAACGACATGGGCATCGCGGTGTATGAAACCGCGCCCAATGCGGATGAGATGCTGTTGAACGAGGCCAGCACCGATGAGGATGCTGCCGAAGAGGCTGCTGCAGCGTTGGCGGCGGTTGAACAGGAGGCCGGTCGCACCACCGACCCGGTGCGCATGTACATGCGTGAAATGGGTACCGTGGAACTGCTGACCCGTGAAGGCGAAATTGTGATTGCCAAGCGCATTGAGGAAGGCATCCGTGAAGTGATGCACGCGCTGGCTTATTTCCCCGGTACGGTGGAGATCATTCAGGCCGCCTATGAGGCAGCCAGCCAGGAAGAAGGCAAGCTGACCGACGTGATGAGCGGTTACCTGGATCCCGTCGAATACGCGGATATTCGCGCTGGAACCGTGAATAGCAACAAGGATGACAAGGACAGCAAGGACGACGACGAAGAAGTCGATACCGGTCCGGATCCGGTCGAGGCTGCAGAGCGTTTCGGCGCCTCGCTGAAAGCCTATGAAAAAGCGCAGCGCACCATCAAGCGAAAGGGCCGTGATAGTGAGGACGCGGAGCGCGATCTCGCCGCCGCCGCTGAAGCATTCATGTCCTTCAAGTTGACGCCGCGCCATTTCGATCATCTCGTGCACCGCGTGCGGATGACGATGACGCTGGTGCGCCAGCATGAGCGGGCTGTGCTGCGCCTGTGCCGTGAAGCGGGCATGCCGCGCGATTTCTTCATTCAGAGTTTCCCCAGCAACGAGACCAACATGCGCTGGGTCAGCAATGTGATGCGCAGCAAGCAATCGTTTGCCAAAGACCTTGCGGAAAAGAAAGACGAGATCCTGCGCGCGCAGGCACAGCTGGCGAAAATCGAGGAAGATGTCGGCATCACCATCCAGGACATCAAGGACATCAACCGCCGCATGTCGATTGGTGAAGCCAAGGCGCGTCGTGCGAAGAAGGAAATGGTCGAGGCGAACCTGCGTCTGGTGATTTCGATTGCCAAGAAATACACGAATCGTGGTTTGCAGTTTCTGGACCTGATTCAGGAAGGGAACATCGGCCTGATGAAGGCAGTGGACAAGTTCGAATACCGGCGCGGCTACAAGTTCTCGACCTACGCGACCTGGTGGATTCGGCAGGCGATCACCCGATCGATCGCGGACCAGGC
>JBFKXW010000157.1:0-6515 GCA_041637915.1 Pseudomonadales bacterium
CATTGCGACGCGCTTCTCGTTCCGTGCCGGCGGCTTTGACGGAGAACGCAAGGAATATCACCCGACCGGCTACGTGCTGGATACGGACAGCAATGCGCGCTGGGGCATGCAGTTCATCTGGCCGATTCGGGCCGACTATCGGATCGTGTACCTGGATCCGGCGTACAGCCGGACCATCATCGGCCGACAGGCGCGCGACTACGTGTGGATCATGGCGCGCACACCAGACATTCCGCAGGATGAATACGACGCGCTGCTGCGGCAGGTCGGGGAACTGGGGTACGACACTTCCGCCGTGCAACGGGTGCCGCAACGCTGGTAGCAGGGCGGGGGTGCCCCGGTCACTGCGTTGACGACAGATTGCCGGCGCCCACGCCATGGGCCTCATCCCAGGCGCGGCCCAGCACAAACTGCCTGTCCAGCGTGAAGAGCAGCGGCACGCTGATCGTCTCGTACCCTGCGTCTTCCGTGAGGGTACCGCTCATGATCGCCTGCTCGCGGCTCCATGACTCTGCACGCACTTTCTCACTGACGGCGATCAACTGATCTAGAAAGCGCTGAAACTGACGAATGCCGTCCGCATCCGTGACCTTGCCGTGTCCGGGAACCACGCGGCGGAAGGGCAGGGCCAGAATATGATCCAGCGTCTGGCTCCAGGCGGCAATGGAACCGCCATGTTCCAGGTCAATGTTCGGGTACCGTCTGTGGAAAAGCAGGTCGCCCAGTACGACGGTTTCCTGCTGGGGCAGGAGCACAATCAGGTCACCGTCCGTATGTCCCCGGCCGGGGTGAATGAGTTGGATGCGCTGATCGCCGACGGTGATTTCTTCAGTGCGTTCCACCAGCTTGTTCGGCAGGAGTTCCGCCGCGTCCCCCTCCCAGTAGCCCGGGATCGGGTCACTGTTACGCATGTGCTGGAGTGTTTTGGGGGTCGCCACCACGTCAATCGCCGGATCGAAACCGGGGTTGCCGTGGCTGTGATCGATGTGGAAGTGAGAGTTGATCACCATCACCACGGGTTCCCCGGTGAGCTCGCGCGCCAGTGCACTGATCCGCGCCCCCTGGGTGGCGAACGTCATGGAGTCCACCAGCACGGCGCCCGCCCCGGTTTTCAGCACCGTGACGTTGCCGCCGATGCCGGTGAGCACCCAGAGCCGGTCGGTCACCTGCTCGACATTCAGCTGGCGAATCTGGGTATATCCATAGCCACCTGCACAAAGGATCACCACGATCAGCGTGACCAGAATGCCGAGGAACCAGCGCATCGTTATGCCTCCGGGTTGCATGCCCCTGCCGACCAGCTGATTTGGGGCGTGGTCAGGTCCTGTTATAGCCCGGTTCGGTGCTTCCTGCCGCATGGCGTTTCCTGCGAACCGGTGGCCTGGGGAGGGCGCGCCTCCCGGTCTCGACGCGAGGCGGTTCGGTAAAACTGTAAAAATAGAAAAAACTGCGTGAGCTTTTGGGCGGGTTTCTCTGTATAAGATGACACCGGACCCTCTGGAGGCTGATATGCCGAATACCGATGCGCTCAAAGCGCACAAGCGCCAGCTCATTGCGCGCTACGCGCGACCGGACGACAGGCGCGGGCTTTGGCAGGTGGGCAGTGTGCTGATTGCGCTGGCCGGTACCTGGTGGCTGGTGTCCGTGGGTTTGCAGCACAGCTGGTTCTGGGCACTACCGGCCATTGTACTGATGAGTGGCCTGCTGCTGCGGATCTTCGTCCTGATGCATGACTGCGGTCATATGAGCCTGTTTCGGAGTGCGCGCGCCAACCAGCTCGCCGGCTTCCTGTTCGGCGTGCTTTCCGGCATGCCGCAGTACGTCTGGGCACAGCACCACAACTTTCATCATGCCACCAACGGCAACTGGGATCGCTACCGGGGGCCACTGGCAACGCTCAGCACCGACGAGTACGAGGCGTTGTCGGCACAGCAACAGCGGGCGTATGTCCGTAACCGCAGAATTTATCTCGCGCCATTTGCGGGTCTGATGTACATGATTATCAATCCGCGCCTGAACTGGCTGCGCGGTGTGAGCGCACTGCTGGCCGACATTCTGCGCGCCAGGGTCCAGGGTGTGGATACGCCAACGCGTCAGCTCGTGGCCGAACATCAGTCACGCCATTGGGCATCTCCCACGGAGTTCTGGCATATGACCCTGAATCAGCTGGTCCTGCTGCCGGGCTGGGTGCTGATGTCGCTCTGGCTGGGACCTGCGCAATTTTTCCTGATCTATCTGACCAGTCACGCGATCGCCGGCGGTGCCGGGATCGTCCTGTTCACGGTGCAGCATAACTTCGAGCACTCGCATGCCGTCGGAGAGGGGAAGTGGGACTACGACACGGCGGCACTGGCCGGTACCAGTTACCTCGACCTGCACCCCGTGCTGCGCTGGTGCACGGGCGATATTGGTTACCACCATGTGCATCATCTGTCCGCGCGCATTCCGAACTACAAACTGGCTGCCTGCCACGCGGAATACCGCCACCTCTTTCAGTCTGTCACGCGGTTGCAGTTGGCTGATGTGCCGCACGCGTTGCGATGTATCCTCTGGGATCAGTCCCGCGACCGGATCATTTCGGTCGCCGAGCATCAGCGCTCGCTGGCAGCGGCCTGAAGCGACCGGCTCCTGCCTCGAAGCTGCCTGCCTTGCCGCTTTTCCCTCCTGAAAACAGTTCTTTCCTGCAAATGGCCGGCGAACTCACCGGTCTTCGAGGATTCTGGGTTACAGTGGCGAAAGGGATGCATCGTCCTGATACAGCCCGTAAGGGCCTGGAAAGAACGTGGTTCGAGTACGCTACCAGACCATCGAGTTTGGCGATCAGGATATTCACCTTCGAACACTTCGCGACAATCAGCAGTTTGATGAATCGAAGCAGGACAACGCGTGCACCGGTGTGCCGCCCGCCGGATGGGCGCATTTTGGCACAGTGTGGGAATCCGGCGAGGTGCTGGCCCGTCTCATGCACGTGCATGCAGTGCGGGGTTTGCGGGTCCTGGAGGTGGGTTGCGGGATCGGTTTGTCCAGCCTGGTGCTGCGCCATCGCGGGGCGGATGTGACCGCCACCGATCACAACCCGGAAGCCGGACTGTTTCTGGCTGAGAACGTCGAACTGAACGCATTGGCGCCGATCCGGTTTGTGCGCAGTGGTTGGGGGGATGCGTTGAGTGCGCTGGGGCGTTTTGATCTGGTCATCGGCAGTGACCTGCTTTACGAGCCGGATAGTGCGCAACTCCTCGGCGGCTTCATTGATCGCCATAGCGAATCGCGTTGCGAGGTCATTATCGTCGATCCCGGTCGCGGCTTTCGCAGCGCCTTCGTCAAGAAAATGATCGCACTGGGTTTCCAGCTGGATTCCAGTCTGCCAGCACCCCTGGAGATGGTGCCGGCCTACAGGGGGAAGGTACTGCGTTTCTCCAGTTCGGATCGCACCGCAATCGCCGGGACCGGGGACGTTTGATTTCACCCCACGCTCGGCACGGAAATTTCGCGTGTCACCCGCGCTCCGGCACGAAATGGTGCAGCAGGTCCTGAATGTCAGGCTGCTCCTGTACGATCTGCTCCTTGCGGCTTTTGGGTAGTTTCTTGATTCGTTGCTCCAGCAGCAACGCCGTGCCTTTGTCACCGACGGGCGCGCTGTAGGCGAGCTGTAGGGGTGCCATCGCCCGCAGATACTTGGCACCGTTGGGCCGGTTCCCGGCATGTTCTTCCAGGCGACGGGTGACATCCAGCGTGATGCCGGTGTACAGCGTGTCCTTGCGGGTGCGGACCAGGTAAAGGAACCAGACTGCATCAGGCATGGCGGTATTCTGTCCATATGCCGGGTGGCGGAACGGTTTTTCGCATGAACACGTTGTTCTCCTGCCCCTTCCCTGTGGGTGCCGCGCTTCCAGGAAAATCAGTGGTTTATGCAGTTGGCTGCCCCCAGCAAGCGGCTGAATGATGCCTCCGCGATGATCCTGCGCCGATCTGCGGCCGGAAACATCTCATCGCAAAGGGCAGGCAGCGCCTGATCCGTCTGCTATTGTGGCGATAATGGCACAAGTTGCAGGGACATTTGGCGTCCCGGCCGCTACGCTGGCTTCAGATCTATATGCCGCTCGTCCTGAAAAGGGCAGGAGGTCACTGTGAAACGAGCGGGTTCAACCTATCGCAGCCGCATACAGCAGAAATTGTTTTACAAAAACAGAGAAAAGAATCGGCGCTACGCACGGACCGGTATGCTCCTGGCTACCGGGCTGATGGCTCTTGCGCCACATGCGGTGGCAGGTGCCAAGGCACTGACCGCGGCGGATGCAAAGAAAGCCGAATCCAGGCCGCTCCACATGCACCAGGGGCAGCGCGGCTACCACGGCTCCGTGGGTCGAAAGTCGGACCTCATGCATGAGGGTGTCGACGTGGATCTTCAGCACCGCATGGAACTGGCCATGGAGGAGTTGGACCTGACCAGAGCCATCGCCGGGAAGAAGCTTTCCCTGGCGCTCGTCGACGTCACCAATCCACTGGAACCGCGCATGGCCATGATCAATGGCGACAACATGCACTACGCGGCCAGCCTGCCGAAAATTGCCATCCTGTTTGGTGCGTTTCAGAAGGCGCACGATGGTTTGCTCGAACTCGACGCAGAAACCATGAAGCAGATGAACGACATGATCCGGACCTCCTCGAACAGGGCTGCCACCGCTGTCCTGAACAAGGTGGGTCGTAAGTACCTGTCTGATCTGCTGCAGTCCAAGCGCTACCACCTCTACGATCCGGCGATGAATGGTGGCTTGTGGGTGGGTAAACCGTACGCTAGTGGCGGCGCCTACCAGCGCGATCCGCTGCACGGGATTTCGCATGGCGCAACCGCATTCCAGGTGGCGCGCTTCTACTACCTCATCGAGACCGGTCAGTTGGTCTCTCCCGAGTACAGCCGGTTGATGAAGCATATCCTGGGCAACCCCGGCATTCACCACAAGTTCGTGAAGGGGTTGGAAAAGGAACATCCGGAGGCGCGCATCTACCGCAAGTCCGGATCCTGGCGCAATTTCCACGCCGACAGCGCGATCGTGGAGCGGGCCGGTCGTCGCTACATTGCCGTCGCGTTGGCCGAGGACGAACAGGGTGGCCAGTGGATGCAGGACCTGATCGTGGCGATGGACAAACTCGTGTTCGAAGAATCCAGGCCCCTGCAGACAGCGCGCAAGTCGGGCGCGGGGATCAACCACCCCTAGCTGGCCCGCTCAGCCGGAGGGTTCCATGCCCGGACGGTTGTCGACCGCTGTTGCACGCATTTCCCGGTAGTGAGCTCGCAAGCGCAGGATCGCCGCCACCCAGAGCACGCAAAGACCCAGGACGACCAGGCTGAAGTGGGTGTACTCCAGGTCCCAGGGCAACCAGTTGGTCAGTGCGAGAATCATCAGGCTGCCGATGATCTTGAAGCTGCGGTAACCGACCATGTCGATCCAGGCCTTGGCGCGATAGATCGTGGCTGCCTCGACCGGGATGTACAGCAATTCGCGGGATGCCCGGTTGACGGAGTAGGACAGGCCCCGGTCAGCAATTTTCATGGCGGCAGCGATGGTCAGCCGGGCATCCTGTACAAAGGCCACGGTGGCTGCGCCCAGCATCACTGGTTGTACCAGCAGGCCGCCGATCGCCCCAAGATAGCGATGCACCAATGGCGTTACCATCAGGTTGATCAGTAAGGCGAAACCGCTCAGCACACTGAAGAAATGCGAGAGGTAGGCCGTCCTCGCCTCGCGCTCGGTATGGGTCTGTTCGACCAGACTCATGAACTGGTATTCCACGATGGGTTCCGCGATCTGCGACAGCAGCAGCAGCAGGGCAATCATCAGCAGGTACCGGTTTTCGCGCAGCGCGCGCCACCCGCCACTCGCCACGGCAAGCATGGGGTCCGGTGGGCTGCGTCTGTCGTGTTCCCGGTACCGCCCGCGTCCGTTGAACCAGACGGTGAGGCATGTCATGACGGCGATAATCGCGGCAGCGACCAGCGGGAGGTCTGCGGTCGTCACGGGTGTGGAACTGATCAGGCTGCCGGCAAGCAATCCTCCCACGATGCCACCCACGAGCCCACCGCTGGCGATGAAGCCGTACCATCGGCTGCCTTCTTCATCCCGGTGGACGCTGTTCGTAAGGCTCCAGAACTGTTCGACGAGTACAACGCTGAGAATATCCACGAAGATGTAGAAGGTCACTGCAACCGGCAGGCCGGGATTCCGCATCCAGATGCTGAAAAGAATCAAGAGGCTCATCATCAACAAGCAGGTGCCGGTGACAACATGAATGCGTTGATAGTGATTGACGACCCGCTGGTAGATGGGCATCAGCGCAAACAGGAGCAGCGCGCTGGCCATCCAGATGTAGGGCAGTTGGGCTGCATCCGCCTGATCGAGGAACAGTGAACGGCTGGCCGGCTTGACCATGTAGTAGGCCAGGATGATCAGGAAAAAATACGCGAAAAGCTGTGCGGCCCGCGTCATGCGTCAGCGCTCCACCCTGGCTTGAATCGG
>JBFKXW010000158.1:0-6466 GCA_041637915.1 Pseudomonadales bacterium
CACCCTGGGGCACCGGGGCCGCAGAGACGATCCGCTGTATCGGATCCGGCGTCGACTGTTGTGTGGCGCCGAACGCCTCGGCGCTGACGGCGCCGACGGCGTGCGCCGGTGGCTCGATGCGGGTGATCCCGAAGGCGACGGGCAGGAATTCCCCCTCAATCAGCACGATCCGGATCTGCCCGGCTGGTACCTGGGTGCCGGTGCGCTTTTCACGCTGCAGAATTTCGACGACACCCAGGACGTGGAACCCATCATTCTGTAGCCCGCTCGCTTCGGCCGAATCCGGGTCCGGTGCCGGTTGAGCGTGCCAATGGATGTCCGCTACAGTACGCGTCCAGTTTCAGCTCGGAGTGTGTACTGCCATGGCGAATTCTCCCGGTGCCCGGTTTCGGGAGGCAGTGACGCAACACGCGCCACTCCAGATCGTCGGTGCGATCAATGCCTATTCCGCCATGCTGGCCGAACGCAGCGGGCATCACGCCCTCTACCTGTCGGGCGCCGGTGTGGCCAATGCCTCTTTCGGCTTGCCTGACCTCGGCATGACCTCCCTGAACGACGTGGCCGAAGATGCGCGCCGCATCACCAGTGCTTCGGAACTGCCCCTGCTGGTCGACATCGACACCGGCTGGGGCGGTGCTTTCAACATCGCACGAACCATCCGTGAGATGGAGCGGGCCGGTGTTGCCGCCGTGCACATCGAGGACCAGGTGGCACAGAAGCGCTGCGGACATCGTCCTGGCAAAGCCATCGTCAGTGCCGCGGAGATGGTCGATCGGGTCAAGGCGGCCGTGGACGCGCGCCAGGATGGCTCGTTTGTCCTCATGGCCCGCAGTGACGCGCTGGCCGTGGAGGGGCTGGAGTCCGCCATCGAACGCTGCAGGCTGTGCGTGGAGGCCGGTGCGGACATGATCTTTGCCGAGGCCATGACAGACATTGGCATGTACCGGCAGGTGGTGGACGCCGTTGGTGTGCCGGTGCTCGCGAATATCACCGAGTTTGGCCAGACGCCTTATTACACGGTGGAGCAACTGGCCGCCGAGGGCGTGGCCATGGTGCTATACCCACTCAGTGCGTTCCGTGCCATGAGCAAGGCAGCGATTCGGGTCTATGAAGCGCTGGCTCGGGACGGTCATCAGGAGAATGTCCTGGATCTCATGCAGACACGGGAAGAACTGTACGAGTGCCTGGGGTATCACGACTATGAGCAGAAGCTCAACGAACTCTTCGACGCCGACAAAAAATCGTGAGAAACCGTCATCCGGCTACCCGTTGATGCGATCCGGGTGGGGTGGTTTGCGCGGTGCCGGCCAGCCTGATGACCGGGTCGGGGGCAGGATGCCGGTTGGTGGACGGCGCCCTCAGATCATGTGCCGTTCCAGGCCTGCAATCTGCAGGATGCGGGTGGAAATCTCTTCAATCGAAAAATGGGTGGTGTTCAGGTAGGGGATGTTCAACTGCCGGAACAGGGATTCCACCGCCTCGACCTCCATCTGGCACTGCTTGTGGGAGGAATAACGACTGTTGGAGCGGCGCTCCTCCCGGATTGCCACCAGCCGGTCCACCTCGATGGTCAGTCCGAACAGCTTGCCCTTGTGTGGCCGTAACACCTTGGGCAACTGCATGTCCTCCAGATCATCATCCGTAAACGGGTAGTTCGCCGCGCGAATGCCGAACTGCAGGGCGAGGTAAATGCAGGTTGGTGTCTTGCCACAGCGTGAAACGCCGACGAGGATGATGTCCGCGGCCTCATAGTTCCGCGTCCGTGCACCGTCGTCATTGTCCAGCGCGAAGTGCATTGCATCGATCCGCCGCTTGTAGCGGTCATCCTGGGTAATTGAGTGTGATTTGCCGACCGAATAACTGGAGGCTTCCCCCAGTTCACCCTCCAGTGGCTCCAGGAATGTCGAAAAAATGTCCATGATGAAGCCGTTCGCGGTGTACAGGGTCTTACGGATTCTGCGATCCACGATGGTGTCAAAAATAATCGGGCGGGCGCCATCCACCTCGGCAGCGCGGTTGATGCGCTCCACTGCCTCCTGGGCTTTCTCCTCGCTGTCGATATACGGTAGCGTGACCTGCTCGAATTCAATATTCTCGAATTGAATCAGCAGGCTGTGGCCCAGTGCCTCGGCAGTGATGCCGGTACCGTCCGAGATGAAGAATGCCGTGCGATTCATCGGTAATTGCCTATCCTTCTTGGAGTGCGGCCCGGAAGGCAGCCTGTTTTGCCTGCCCCGGTGTCAGCCCGTATGATGCAGGGATTCTCGCGCAACCCGCGCGGTCTCGCCAGTGTTTCCAATTGCCAGTTCGAGGGAGAGCGTCTTGGAGAGTGTTATCTGGTTTGAAAAACTGGGCATGGATGATGTCGAGCGCGTTGGCGGGAAAAACGCCTCTCTGGGCGAGATGATCAGTAATCTGACCGCCGTCGGTGTGCGTGTGCCCGGCGGTTTCGCCACCACCGCAGAGGCATACCGTGCGTTTCTGGCCCATGACGGTCTCGCTGACCGGATCAACGACACGCTGTCCAAACTGGACGTCGATGACGTGAATGCACTGGCTGCCACGGGCGCACAGATTCGCAGCTGGATCGAGGATGCGCCGTTCCCGGACGGCTTCGAGGAAGCCGTGCGTGCGGCCTGTAAGGAGCTCCAGCAGGGTGATGACAGCATGCCGGTCGCGGTGCGCTCCTCGGCAACTGCCGAAGATCTGCCGGATGCCTCTTTCGCCGGTCAGCAGGAAACCTTTCTCAATATTCGCGGCACCGACAATATCCTGGTCGCCATTCGCCACGTGTTTGCCAGCCTGTTCAACGACCGCGCCATTTCCTATCGGGTGCACCAGGGCTTTGAACATGCGCAGGTGGCACTGTCCGCCGGGATCCAGCGCATGGTGCGCAGTGAGTCTGCCTGCAGCGGCGTGCTCTTCACGCTTGATACCGAATCAGGTTTTCGTGATGTCGTGTTCATCACCGCGTCCTATGGTCTGGGCGAGAACGTGGTCCAGGGCAGCGTGAACCCGGACGAGTTCTACGTGCACAAGCCGACACTGGCAGCGGGGCGGCCGGCGATCCTGCGGCGCAATCTGGGCAGCAAGGCAATCAAGATGGTGTATGACGAGACCGGCGAAGCGGGTCGGTCTGTCACCAACGTGGATGTGTCTGCTGCGGACCGCGCCCGCTTCTGTCTGAGTGACGAGGACGTCACCGCGCTGGCCGAAGTGGCCGTGAAGATCGAGAATCATTACGGACGCCCCATGGATGTGGAATGGGGCAAGGATGGCGACGATGACCAGTTGTACATCCTGCAGGCCCGTCCGGAAACGGTGAAGAGCCGCAGTGACGCCACCCTGATTGAACGCTACCTGCTCAAGGAAAAAGGGAAAGTGCTGGTGGAGGGGCGCTCCATCGGCCAGAAGATCGGGAGTGGCCGCGTCCGCATCCTCAATGACCTGGCTGAGATGGACAAGGTCAAGGAGGGCGATGTGCTGGTGACCGACATGACCGACCCGGACTGGGAACCGATCATGAAGCGCGCCTCGGCGATTGTCACCAACCGGGGTGGTCGCACCTGTCACGCTGCCATCATTGCACGCGAATTGGGTATTCCTGCCGTTGTTGGTACCGGCGATGGCACGGAACTGGTACAGGAAGGTCAGGAAGTCACGGTTTCCTGCGCGGAAGGCGATGTCGGCTTTATCTACGAAGGGCAATTGAGCTTCGACGTGCAGGAAAACAGCCTGGATTCGATGCCACCCCTGCCGTTCAAGATCATGATGAACGTAGGCAATCCGGACCGTGCCTTCGACTTCCAGGCGTTGCCCAATGAAGGCGTCGGCCTGGCGCGTCTGGAATTCATCATCAACCGGATGATCGGTGTCCACCCGAAGGCGCTGCTGGAATTCGACACGCTGCCCAAAGAGGTCAAGCAAAGCGTTGCCAAGCGCATCGCCGGATACCCCGGGCCGGTGGAGTATTACGTGGAACGCATGAAAGAGGGGATCGCCACGATCGCTGCGGCGTTTCACCCCAAGCGGGTCATCGTGCGCATGTCGGACTTCAAGTCCAATGAGTATGCCAACCTGATCGGTGGCCAGTTGTACGAGCCGTCAGAGTACAACCCCATGATCGGCTACCGTGGCGCCTGTCGTTACATTTCAGAAAACTTCAGGGAGTGTTTTGAACTGGAGTGTCGTGCCTTGCGCGAAGTGCGTGAGACCATGGGGCTGGACAACGTGGAGGTGATGATTCCGTTCGTGCGCACCACCGGTGAAGCAAAACAGGTGATCGAACTGCTGCGCGAGAACGGGCTGGAACGCGGCAAGGACAACCTCCGCATCATCATGATGTGTGAGTTGCCCGCCAACGCGATCATCGCTGAACAGTTCCTGGAATACTTCGATGGCTTTTCCATTGGGTCGAATGATCTGACCCAGCTCACGCTGGGACTGGATCGTGATTCTTCCATCATCGCGCACTTGTTTGATGAGCGGAATGATGCGGTGAAGGCCTTGCTGCACCATGCCATTCAGGCTTGTCGGAAGGCCGGCAAGTATGTGGGCATCTGTGGTCAGGGTCCGTCCGATCACCCGGACTTCGCCAAGTGGCTGATGGACGAGGGCATCGACAGCGTGTCTCTGAACCCTGACACCGTTCTGGAAACCTGGATGTTCCTTGGTGGTGAGGACGCGTAAGCGTTTGCAATTCCAGATCGGGGGATGTCGGTAAATGCGGGCTCTTGTACTTGGCGCGACCGGGCTGGTCGGTGACCACCTGCTCAAACTGCTGCGTGACAGCGGGATCTATGAGCGTGTTTATACAGTGGGTCGTCGTGCGTCGGACGTGAAACACCCGACCATCGAATCGATCGTCGGAGATCTGCATGAGATCGAGTCCCTGCTGGAAGGGGTACAGGTGGAAGATGCCTATTGTTGTCTCGGCACCACGATCCGCAAGGCGGGCAGTAAAGAGGCTTTTGCCTTCGTGGATCGTGAGCTGCCCGTGCGCGCGGCACGCTGCCTGCAGGCCCGGGACCTGCAGCACTTTCTGATTGTCACGGCGATGGGTTCAGACCCCGATTCCAGTTTTTTTTACAACCAGGTGAAAGGGCGGACCGAGGCGGATCTGGCCGCATTGAACCTGCCTGCCCTGACGATCTTCCGGCCTTCCCTGTTGCTGGGTCAGCGCAGTGAACTGCGTCCCATGGAAAAACTTGGCAGCTACGCGGCGCAGGGTCTGAAGCATGTCATGGTGGGGCCGCTCCGGAATTACCGGGGCATCGCTGCGGCTGATGTTGCGCTCGCGATGGTGCGTAAAGGGCAGGCCGGTGGTGTGGGCACACGCATCTACTCGTCTGCGGAAGTTCAGGCGCTGGCAGACAACATCTGAACGCGTTGGCGCGGTTGCGCCGTCTCGGGCCGTTCCGACAAAATGGGCGCTTTCCAACCCCAGGAGCCCCGTCATGAGCGAATCCATCTGTACACCCGACCTGTGTGATGCCTACCCCGAACAGGTGCAGGTGCTTGAACCCATGCTGAGCAACTTCGGTGCGATCGAAGCCTTTGGCGGCGCTATCGTCACCGTGAAGTGTTTTGAAGATAACTCGCGGGTCAAGGAACTGGTCGCAGAGCCCGGCGAAGGGCGCGTTATGGTGGTGGATGGTGGTGGCTCCATGCGTTGCGCACTGCTGGGTGACATGTTGGCGGAAAAGGCCGCTGACAATGGCTGGGCGGGCCTGATTATCTACGGCTGTGTCCGGGATGTGGATGTGATCGGTGAAACCGGCATCGGCGTACAGGCGCTCGCGCCGATCCCCATCAAGAGTGTGCGGCGTGGCGTCGGCGAAGTGGATCTGCCGGTCACGTTCGGTGGCGTGACATTCCGCCCGGGCGAGTTTGTCTATGCGGACAACAACGGCGTCATCGCTTCGGCAACCGCGTTACGCTTGCCAGCCTGAGGAGGAACCCGCGCCGCCTTCAGAACAGATCGACGTCACCCGGTGCGGAGTCCTCGACATCGGGGGGCGGTGCCGCAGGTTTCTTCTCCGCTGCGGGTTTCGGGTCAGGCGGCGGCGCTGCCGGCTTTGGCTGCGGCCTCGCGGGTGAAGGGGCCGGTCGGGCTGCCGCCGGTGCTGGAATCGGTTTGGTCCGCTGCGTCGGCGCGGCGGGCGCCGGCGCGTTCACGGGTGCCACCGGGGCCGGTTTGCCTCCCAGTTCATCGATGACCAGCTCCAGACCGGAATTGACCGTATTGAAAGCGCCCAGCAGATTTTCCGGCGCGGTCTGGAAAGATTCCAACGCGTGCAGTGTATTGACCAGGTGCGTTGCCAGACCTTCCACGGCGTGCACGGGGCCACTGACCCGGCTGTCGAATTCACTCGCAGAGCGGGCCGCGCTCACGGCCTGCTTCACATCCTCGGTCAGGTGCTGCACGGTGGTTGCACCCTCACAGACCTGCTCGTTGACCTTCTCC
>JBFKXW010000159.1:0-6465 GCA_041637915.1 Pseudomonadales bacterium
TCGCTGCTGTTCGTCAGCCTCACCGAACACATCCCCGGACTGGTGGGTGGGGAAGTCCGCAACCAGCAGGGCACCGTGATTTACAGCTTTCAGAGCCCGCGCGCCGGGCAGGATTCGTCTGAACAGCTCAGCAAGATCTACCCTCTACGTATCCACAACCAGCCTGACGGCGAACTGCACCTGATTGTTGAACCGCGGCTGCCGGAGATCTATCTGCAGGGTGCGCTGGGGGTCTCGCTGGTGATTGCCCTGCTCTTCATGCTGCTGATCCGGATGTTCCTGAGCCATATCAAGCGGTCGCTGATCACCCCGATCAACTCGCTCATTCACACCGCCCGGATGATTTCCACCGAGAAGGATTACAGCATCCGTGCTTCCAAGGCTGCAGACGATGAACTGGGCACCCTGTCAGATGCCTTCAACAATATGATCCGGCGGGTGGAAGCCCGTGAGCGGCTGCTGAACTCTGCGCGTGAAAAAGCAGAAAGCGCTACCGAGGCAGCCCAGTACCTGGCCGAGGAAACCCGCCGTGCCAACACCAAACTGGAATCGGAGATTCGCGAACGAACCCAGGCCGAGCGCGCGCTGACCGACTTCAAGAACTATTTGATCAACATCATCAACTCGATGCCCTCCGTGCTGATCACCGTGGACGGCAATCTCACCGTCACCCAGTGGAACCGGGAGGCCAGTCGCGTTTCCGGCACCGCGACCGGCGATGCCATGTACTCGCGCATTGACCAGGTATTTCCGGCTCTGGCCGGTTTTCGCGAGTACATAGAAGGCGCACTGCATGACCGGAAAACCCACAAGATCGAGTCCGTGCCTCAACGCATCGGCAGGGAGGAGCGCTTTTATGACATCGTCATCTATCCGCTTTCCGACACCGGTTATCCGGGCGCCGCGGTGCGCATGGACGATGTCACCGACCGGTTGCAACTGGAGGAAATGCTCGTTCAGACTGAGAAAATGATGTCGGTCGGCGGCCTCGCAGCCGGCATGGCACATGAGATCAACAATCCGCTGGGTGCCATCCTGCACAGCACCCAGAATATCCGCCGGCGACTGTCCCCGGAATTGCCGCGCAATGCGGAACTGGCCTATCGCTGCGGCACCAACCTGAACATCATCCGGGACTATCTGGAGCAGCAAAACATCATGCAATTCCTGGAAAACATTCAGGATGCCGGGGAACGCGCCGCGAAAATTGTTTCCAACATGCTGCAGTTCAGCCGGCACAGTGACAAGATGCTCACCCCCAACAATCTGAGTGATCTGCTGGAACGCTCCATCGAGATCGCGCGCAGCGACCTGGATCTGCAATCGGAACTGGCGCTCGGCAACATTGACCTCGACATGCAGCTGGAGCCTGACCTGGTGGTGCCCTGCATGCCCAGCGAAATTGAGCAGGTCATGCTCAACCTGATCAAGAACGGTATTCATGCCATTCGTGCGCGCGGCGAGGACGCTGCCCCCGGCAAGCTGGCCATCCGCTGCGGTCGGAACGGCAATCAGGCCGTGATCCAGGTGCAGGACAACGGCATCGGCATGAGTGACGAAGTCAGGAAGCGGATTTTTGAGCCGTTTTTCACAACCAAGGACGTCGGCTCCGGCACCGGCCTCGGCCTCTCGGTTTCCTATTTCATCATCTGTACCAACCATCGTGGCCAGATGGAGGCACAGTCTGAACCGGGCGAGGGTTCCTGCTTCACCATCCGGCTTCCGATACGGCAGGATCCGCGGCTTGCCGGCACCCGCGACGTATCCCGCTAGTATTTCCAAAACCATTTGACACTACCCACCGATTTCTCAACACTGCATACCGCATTCCGGGTGACAGGGAAGATGGTGCGAATCCGTCACTGCCCCCGCAACGGTGAACAGGGAATGGTTTGATTCCATTCCGGTGGCAATGGCCACTCGAATCGCCCCTGGGCGAATTCGGGAATGGTGCCCCTCGCGGTTCTTCACGGAGTACTGCGCTGCAAGTCCGGATACCGGCCCGGGATGATCGGACCAAGCACTGCGGCGGGCGGTGCCGGGGACTTTGCCAGCCTGCACGCGGTCTGGCCCAGCCTCAGCTTCCCGCAACCGCAAAACAAGATTCGTCACGGGGAACTGACCGATGCCTGCATCACCTGTACTGCCTCTCCTGCTGGTGTTCAGCAGCCTGACCGCGCCCGTTGTTTCGGTTGCAGACGTGCCAGATGACCGGCGCGAGAGCGCCGGGATGATGGAGATTCTCGTGACCCGTGGCCGCATGGAACAGGCTGCCACGCTGCCCGCAGCGGTGCAGGTCATCACCGCCCGCGAAATTGAGGAAAGCGGCGCACAGTCGGTCGGCGAGGTGCTGCAGAACAAAGCCGGCATCCAGATCCGCGATCTGTTCGGTGACGGCAGTCGCGCAACCGTTTCCATGCGGGGATTCGGCGCCAATGCTTTCGGCAACACGCTGATTCTCCTGAATGGCCGCAAGCTCAACAACCAGCTGGACATCGCGCCGCCCCAACTGACTTCGCTGGCTGTGGAGGAGATCGAACGGATCGAGATTGTGCAGGGCAGCGCCGGCGTGCTGTACGGCGAGAATGCAGTGGGGGGGGTGATCAATATCATTACCCGGCGCCCACGTCACAAGGGTCTGCAGGTGCAGGCCGAAACCGGCAGTTACGACCGTGAAGCGTACCGGGCGGCTTTGCATCAGGAAGTATCGGAAGGCCTGCGCCTGCATGCGCATGCCAGCTCACTCGACACGGACAACTACCGTGTGCGCAATCGGCGTCAGGACCGCAAACACGGCGTCGGACTGACTCTTGAACAGGGCACGCATCGATTGTTCGCGGAATGGACCCGTCAGGATGAAGACCTGCAACTGCCGGGCGCCCTGACGCTTGCGCAGGCAGCCACCGACCGTCGTCAGGCGGATAATGCGATCAGCTTCAATTATCTGGACTCGGATTTTCTGCGCGCGGGCTGGCATTTCCAGCCCAGCGACACACAACGCGTGGAAATTGACTACGGCTGGCGGGATGATGACGTGGATGGCCAGCTGTCATTTTTTGCTGCGCCGTGTCCGCTCACGCAGGGCCGGGCGCAGTGGAACGTTTCACCGCGTATCGCACAGCAACTAGGGCAACGTGGCGCCCAAGGCATGGTGCTGACGGCTGGCTGGGATCACGAGGAAAGCGACTATCAGTTGAACTCCTGCCTGGGCCCACAATCTGCCAGCCAGCAAATGGACGCCGTCTATCTTCAAATCCAGTGGCCCCTGTCGTCGCAGCTGGACTTGCTGGCGGGCATTCGCCGGTATCGGGTCGAAACACGGATCCAGGACGGCTTCACCTTTCCGACCGGCACCGATTTCGATGACAGTGACACAGTACGCGATATCGGGCTGGAATATCGCCCGCGGAAGAACCTGGCCCTGTTTCTGCGACGTGCAGAGAATTTTCGCTTCGGCAAAGTGGACGAACACACCAACCCCTCCGGAAACGCGCCCCTGCGCACACAGACCGGCGTGTCCTGGGAAACCGGCCTGCGGTTGCAGCATGCGCGAGGGAACGTAGGCCTTTTGGTCTACCATCTGGCACTTGAGGACGAGATTGCGTTTGATCCCTTCGCACCGCCCTTCGGTGGCAACCGGAACCTGGACCCGACCGAGCGCATTGGCTGGCAAGTGGACTATCGTCACCGGCTTCGTGATGCCATTGAGGTGCACTTCTCGCATGCCTATGTAAAAGCGCGCTTTGAAGAGGGCGTGAATGCCGGGCGCGACATTCCGTTCGTGGCCGGCAACAAAACCACTCTGTCGCTCTCACGCCAGGTGCGTCCGGACCTGGTCCTCGGCGTGCAGCACCGCTTTGTCGGCGATCGCTACGCGGATGGCGACGACGGGAACCAATTCCCGAAAATCAAGAGGCATAACCAGACCGACCTGTACTTAAACTGGAATCGCGGCAGGCATGCTTTGAACCTGCGCTGCAACAACCTCGCCAACGAACTCTACAACACCTACGGGAATGCCCCTTCACCAATCTTTGGTGGCAATTCGACGGTCTATCCGGCGCCGGAGCGTCATGTGGTGATGACCTGGAAAGTTTCGCTCTGACGACGGCATAACAGTCCCGGCGGTGGGGCCTGGTTCAGGCTGGACGCACGCTCAGCCAAATACCGAGCATGATGACCATGCCGCCCAGCATGGTCTGCCAGCCCACCGGCTCGTCGAGCAGGAAATGGGAAAAAACCGGAACGACAACGAACGCCAGTCCGAGCACCGGAAAGGCAATATGCAAGGGCGTGGAGCGCAGGATGCCCACCCAGAGAACCATGCCCACGACATACAGGGAGAGGCCCGGCAGAAACAGGGAATAGGTTTCCGGCAGGCTGATGAGTGTTGTGAATGTAGGGTGCGCCAACGCGAACTTTTTCAGTAACACCTGCCCCAGTGCATTGGCCAGCACGCAAAGCAACATCACCACAGCGACCGTGGGGCTCATGTTCCTTTACAAGCCGGAGAAGGACGGGAAAGGCGGCTCACCTGCAGCAAAGCGTACGATCAAACCTTGAAGGTATCGGAGAGATCACGCAGGCGGCGGGTGATCTCCAACAGGTTCTGGCTCGACTGCGCGGTGCGCTTGGTGGCCACCTGGGTGGTTTCACCCACATCGCTGATCGAGTGCACTTTGCGGTCGATCTCCACCACCTGCTCGCTCTGCTCGGCCGCACCCCGCGCGATTTCACCAATCATCTCGACGATCTTGTTGACCGCTTCTTCGATACTTTGCAACGCCTCGTCGAGTTCTTCGGAATGCTGCACTGTCTTACTGGTCAGCTTTCGGCTGGCTTCCATGGCTGCCACCGTGTTCTCCACACCCACATGAAGGCTGCCGATCATCGCGGCAATCTCCTGCGTCGACTCCTGGGTGCGCTGCGCGAGAATTCGCACTTCATCGGCGACCACCGCGAAACCGCGCCCCTGCTCGCCGGCACGAGCCGCTTCAATGGCGGCGTTCAAAGCCAGCAGGTTGGTCTGCTCAGCGATCCCCTTGATCACGTCCAGCACGTTGTTGATCTGATCGCTGTGCTGCACGAGGTTGTTGATCACCTTCACGGATTCACCGATCTCGTCCGACAGGCTCTGGATACTGTCGCGCGCTGAATCGACCCGGGTGCGCCCACCAGCCGTCTGATCCTTGGCCTTCTCCGCAGAGATCCGTGCTGCATCCGCCGCTGCGTCGATATGGCGCGCCTGACGTGACATCAGCTCGGTGGATTGGCCAACCCGCGCGATCTCCTGCAGTTGCATCAGGGTATTGCGCGAGCTTTCCTCGGCAATCCCCGACACTTCCCCGGCCTGCTGTTCCACCTGCAACACGGACTGCTGCACTTGTTGCACAAGATTTTGCACGCGATTGGTCATGGCGTTGAATTCTTCAGCCAGCGTGCCGAGTTCATCCCTGCTGGCTGCGTGCACCCGTACTTTCAAGTCCCCCTCTGAAATCGCACTGGCCGAGCGCAGCAATTCACGCACTGTCAGTCGCATGGAGAAGAAGAAACCGGAATACAGCCACGCGATCAGCAGCACGACACTGATCAGCACTGCGCAAATGGTCAGGATGCGGCGCTCCTGTGCGGCGAGAAGGGTCGCCAACCGCTGGTCCATGATCGGCAAGGCCGCGATGCCCACCTCTTCTACAGCATCAATGTAGGCAGAAGCCTCTTTAAAATAATCCTGCCAGGGGTACTCCAGCGAACCGGCCAACACGGTGTGCTCCTCGAGCAGGTTCTGCATCGCCTCGAAGTTGCCCTTGGCTGCACCGGCTGCTTTCATCACAGCAGACCCCGCAGGCAGTTGGCTCGCAGTCAGTGCGAGCAGTTCCTGGTACTGCTGATCGGCTTCAATCAGGCCATCGACGGCCCCGTTGAGCTCGCGCTCGAGCGGTGATGTCAGGGAGGGTTGTGTGAGTGCATGACTGCCCAGCGCACGGGCCAGGCCGAGGCGTGCAACCAGTATCGGCAGGTCCGATGTCACCATGCCCGTCAGGTAGGAAATCACCGGATACGGGTCCCGCGCCAGCCCCGACATCTGGACAACGGTCTGCAGCTTGCGCCGCAACATTTTCACGAAGTCATCGTAATAGGCGAAGTTATTTTTCAGGTAACCAAATGTACCGACCGCCGCGCTCACCTCTTTCCACTTCTTGCCGACCTCATCCAGATTGGCATTGATCTCTGCTTGATTCCGCACGCTGAAAGGCATGTTGCGGATTTCCTTCAACAGGCGCGTCACCTTCTTCGCCTGTGCCACCACCCTGGCCTGCACGGCAGGCACCTCGTGATAGGTCGCCACCAGGCGCACATCGCGGTAATCACTCGCCGCATCGAGCAACTGCAGGGCTTGATTCAGCACCTGCACACCAACGCGTTCATCGCGAATGCGCTGTGCTTCTGTCAGCGCCTGTTCCAGCA
>JBFKXW010000160.1:0-6398 GCA_041637915.1 Pseudomonadales bacterium
GGCCCGGCACAGTCGTTGCAGTTGCGTCAGGCGGCGGCGGAGGCGATTGGTTCGTTTGGATACCATCGCATCGGGCTGGATCATTTTGCGCGATCTGGCGACAGCCTCCTGACTGCACGGGAACGAGGCGTGCTGCGGCGCGGATTCCAGGGCTACTTCGCCGGTGCCGGGCTGGACCTGCTGGGGCTGGGAGTCTCGGCGATCAGTGAATTTGGCGATGTGTTGGTGCAGAACGAGAAATCCATGCATCGCTATCGAGGCTGCATCGAAAAATCTGCGCCGGCCTGGCAGCGCGCCTGTTTTAAGCAGACGGAGGATCATCTGCGCGGTGACTGGATCGAGCAGCTCATGTGTTACGGGCGGGTCGAGCGCGACCGCCTCCCGGGGTATCGGGGCGCCTACAGCCAGCAACTGTGGATTGAGCTGATGGCCGTGCTGGCGCAGCGATTCAGTGGCATTGTGCAGATCCATGGGGATCGGCTTCAGGTGCCTGAACATCACTGGGATCGCCTGCGCGAGCTGGCCGTGTGCTTCGATGCGCGTCGAACGCCAGGCCTGTCGCAGGTGCCACGCATTCAGTAAAATGGCGGGCTGAGCGGTAGAAAACCACGTCGAGCAATGGCACTGCCTCCCGTACATCATGAGTTCGCGATCGAGCAACTGCCGACTTTGTGCAGCCGTTGCTCTTTGCGAGAGCTGTGCCTGCCGCGTGGCCTGAATGAAGCAGAGCTGAGCCGGCTGGAGGAGGAAGTCGACGCCAACATCAAGGTGGCGCACGGGGTGAACCTGATCAAGCCCGATCAGCCCCTTCGGCAGTTGTACGCAGTGCGTAGTGGTGCATTCAAGAGCTATCGTTACGACAATGACGGCGAGGAGCAGGTGATCGGTTTCCACTTCCCCGGCGAGCTTTTCGGGCTGGACGCGATTTATCCCAAGGCGCATCAGTGTTTCGTTGCACCGCTCGTGGACAGCAGCGCCTGTGCGATCGATTACCAGCAGCTGGACCAGATCATCGACAAGGTGCCGGCGCTGCGTCGCCAGTTGATGCGCCTGATGAGCCGCGAACTGGGCACGCGTGCGGACTTTGCCCGCAACCAGAGCGCTGACCAGGCAATGGCAGGTTTTCTGCTTGATGTGGCAAATCGCCACCGGGAGCGTGGCGAAGACGTATATCGGTTTGAACTGCTGATGAACCGCCGCGATATCGCCAACCTGTTGCGACTGCGCACCGAGACGGTCTCGCGGGTGCTGCGTCGTTTTCAGGATCATGGCTGGTTGTCTGTCAACCGGAAATTTGTCGAGATTCTCGACCGCGCCGCACTGGAGCAGGTTGCGGCCTGACCCGGCCAGCTGGCTTCAGTTGCCGATGCCACTGAGCAGGCGGTCCAGCCAGCCAATGAGCTTTTCAAGAAGCCGCCCGAGCAGGGAGCGATCCCGCCAGTCCGCGATCGTGATCTCCCGCGCCGCGCGAAAATCCTCTTCCAGCATGGCGGCCACCGAAGCCGCCAGGGCTGGATCGCGAATCTCCTGGTTGGCCTCCAGGTTCCAGCGCAACGTCCAGTGGTCCATGTTGCAGGATCCCGCGGAGATCCAGTCGTCCACCAGCATACATTTCATGTGCAGAAAGCGGGGCTGGTACTCGAACACGCGAACGCCGGCACGCAAAAGGCGGCTGTAGTAACGACGACCGGCCATGGTCACCGAGGGGTGGTCGCTCCGCCGGCCCGGCAGGAGCAGCCGCACGTCGACACCCTGTTGGACCGCGGCGCGCAGCGCCCGCCGGATTTTCCATGAGGGTAGGAAGTAGGCGGTTGCGAACCAGATACGCTCACGGGCCCGCTGAATCTCCCGAATCGCGGAGTTACGAATCTCCTGCCGCATCAAGCGATGTGTACAGGTCACGCGGCCGAGGTACGGTCCGCCCTGGGTCGAAGGTGCGCAGTCTGGTACCTGCTCCGCCTGCCCACCGGTATTCAGCCATACGTCCAAAAACAACGCGTGCCAGTCCCGTACCACCGGGCCTTCCACCTGCAGCATCAGTTCCCGCCAGCTGCGATCCTGCAGGCCGTGCCGCAGGAAGGCATCGCTGATGCCTGCGCCGCCGACAAAAACGGTATGACCATCGGCGATCAGGAGCTTGCGATGGTCGCGTGCCAGGTTTCGGAATGGGTAGCGGAACCCCAGTGGGTTGTAAAAACGCAGCTGAACCCCGGACGACTCCAGTTTGTGCCGGTCCGACCGATGCAGGCCCCGCGAGCCAAAGCTGTCGAGAATGACGAGCGTAGGCAGGCCACGCGCACTGGCCTCACAGAGGTCATTGATGAAATCCCGGGCGATGGGGCCGGACTCCATCAGGTACAACTCCAGCAAGACACTGGAGTTTGCCTGTCGGATCGCATCCCGCATGGCTGGAAAAAACTGCTTGCCGTCCCGCAGGATGCGGACCTGGTTGCCGCCACGCCAGGGGAATCGGAATGCCTCCTGATCCGGCAAAATCTCACCAGGCAGGAGCATGATCAGGACTGCGCGGGGTGAATCTGCAGGTCGCAGATGAGTGGCAGATGGTCTGACAGTTGACGCCAGTTCTGATCACCCCTTCGGGCATGCAGGATGTGCGCATTGCGAACGTAGATGCGGTCGACTGGAAGCGCCGGCAGCCAGGCAGGAAAGGTTCGTGCCAGCGACCCCGTGTGTGCCTGAAAAGTGTCCTGTAGCGAGAGTGATTGCCTGAGTTTACGACCGCAACGGCCAAGCCAGTCATTGAAGTCCCCGGCGACAATCAGCGGCGCCTCTTCCGGTACGATGCGTTGGATGCGATCCACCAGCGTGCTTGTCTGTGTGAGTCGCTCTTTCTCAACGAGTCCGAAATGCGCGCAGATGACATGCAGGGGCAGGTGGCCTGTGCCCAGGTCCAGTTCGGCATGCAGAATGCTGCGGCTGGCACGTCGGTAGGGCGATACGTTGATGTTCTCCCATTCGCGGATCGGAAACCGGCTGAGTATGGCGTTGCCATGATGCCCATGCGGGTACACCGCGTTACGACCGTACGCATGGTGCGGCCAGGCCTGATCCGCAAGAAATTCGAACTGACTCTCCGCGGGCCATTCTGCCAGCTGACGATCGCGGATCCTGTGCTGACCCTGAACCTCCTGCAGGCACACGACGTCCGCAGCGGTGGCATGGATTTCGCGTTTCAGCTCATGGAGGACGAAGCGCGCATTGCCAACACTCATGCCCTTGTGAATGTTCTGGGTCAACACGCGCACGGGCACGGGCACTGCAGTCATGGCAGTCCATGAAGGCGTACGATGCCCGCGCCGACCAGTTGCTCGAACCCCTGCAGGATCGCCGGCACCATGCTTTGCGGCGCGCCGGCCTGTTGCAACTGTTCCAGGATGTCGTGGATTCGGTTGCGCCCGTCCAGGTAACGCAGCAGAGGCGCGAAGCCGGATGAAACTTCCACCTGCTGTCGTGAAAGCAGGGGCATGCAGCGTTGGGTGTGTGTCAGCGTGTGGCGTACCAACAACAGGCGCGGCTCCTCGGACAACAGCGCAGTCCGTACCTGCGCCTCGGTCACCGGATGTCCGTCCAGGTGGCGCCACAGATCCTCCGTATCGACCGGGCAGAGCGCGCGCTGCACCTCGCTCAGGGACTGCGGCACGATGACAGCGCAGGCATGGTCTGCGATCGACGCTGGTAAAGTTGTCCACTCCGCCGGCAGTGCGGTCGGCGCTGGACCGGACTCCTGCGCAGCTGACTGCAACTGTCGCAGGGATCCTGCACTACGCGCCATGGCCGTTTCGGCGCCGATCAGCGCAAGCATCTGTGGTTGCAGATCGGTGGGTGGTTCGGCATCGAATTGCATCCAGTCCATCAGGCGATTACCGAACTCGGCGGCGCGCAGTGCCACGGGCACATCCATCAGTTCGCGGTCCACCAGTTGACGCAATTGTGCGCCGGCACCCGCGACAGAGGAGGCGAGTGCGAAGGAGACCGGGAGTTCCTGGCAAAGTTGCGCGAGCAGCATGAAGACGCGCATGCGGGCATCGCGTTCCAGTGCGGGTACCCGGATCGTGTCGAAATCTGCGCGCTCCGCCCGGTTCAACGTATATCCCCCCAGTGCCTCGGTCGGATTCTCTCGAAACTGCACGCGCAGGTCGCGATCGAACAGCAGATCGAACAGTGCCCGTTCCTGTTCCTGCAGGCTCATGATTCCATGGCCTCGCGTAGTTCCGCACTGCCACCCAGTGTGCGCACCGCCTCCCGCAGGCGCCGCAATGTCGCCAGTACCGCATCACCGGCAATGCCCTCACATTCGTAGCAAACGGCCCGCACATTCGGAAGGCGGGGGAGCAGTGCCTCGAACATCGCCCAGGTATCTGCAAGGATTTCTGCCTCGTGTGCATCAATATACAGCGGGCCCGCCTCCGTATCGCGCAGCCGTCCGCCCGCAACGTGTACTTCGATGACGCGTTCCCTGGGCAGGTAGTGCAACTGGTCCACAATCCGGCTGCCGCTGGCCATTTCGTAGGAGACCAGGTGGCCCATGTCGAAGAGCAGCGCGCAGTCGGTTGCTTCGGCCAGCTCTCCAAAGAACGCCAGCAGCGGCAGGGTGCCGACCTGGAAACTCATCGGCGGTGGCTCAATGGCGACCGGCACCTGCACGTGGTCCTGCACTTCGCGGACACGATCCTTGGCGGTTTCCAGTGATGCATGGCTGAGTATGGGTGGGACAAAATAGCCGAGTGAAGTGGAGTAGGTAGGGTCGTCTGCGCGAAAGCAGTAGGCGCAATCCTGCGCAAACCAGGGGGACCCCACGGCCTCAATATGTGCGGCCGTGGTATCCAGCCAGCGCGATGCGTTGGCAAACGTTCCGCAGAAGTTGATGTAGGAAGGGTGAAACAGCACCGGCGCGCCTGCGGCACGGATCGCATTGACTTCGTCCAGCACCGATTCCGGATCCACAAGCCCGGCATACTCTACGAATCCGGGTCCGCCTTCCGCCCGGACCAGGGCGACCGGGTCCGGCTGCGCAGACAGGCTCAGGCTCGCCCCGAGCCCCAGCATCGGCAGTTCAGAGAACTTCATCGCACATCCGGTTCCTGATCATCCCCCCTCCAGGGCATGGTAACCCGCGCAGCCCGACGGTACACAGGCCGGTGTGGGCCCCGCTCGTGTAGACTGAAAACATGTTGTCAGGAATTACATCAGGGGGCGCTGTCATGGAAGCTTCCATTTATCAGCGACTGGGCGGTTACGACGGAATTGTTGGCTTTGTGGACGACCTCCTGCCCCGTTTGCAGCAAGATGAGGAACTGGGTCGGTTCTGGCAGTATCGGGGTGCAGATGGCGTGTCGCGAGAACGCCAGCTGCTGATTGATTACCTGTGCGCCATGTGCGGCGGCCCGCTGTATTACCGGGGCCGATCCATGGCACAGACGCATCGCGGCATGGGGATCAGTGAATCGGACTGGGAGCGGTTTGTCTGTCACGCGACCGCCACCCTGCAGGCCCTGGCGGTGCCGGAAACCGAGGCCCGGGAGGTGGGCGAGTTCGTCTCGACACTGAGGGATGACATTGTCGACCGATGAGTCTGCCGTTCCCGGGTTGTCAGCACCGGAGCATCCGTTTGACCGGCTGAGTCCTGATCTCGTGCTGGAGGCTGTGGAGAGTACCGGCTTGCTCAGCGACCTCCGCGTGTTGGCGCTGAATAGCTATGAGAACCGGGTGTACCAGGTCGGCGTGGAAGATGCTGAACCAGTCATCGTGAAGTTCTATCGGCCCCATCGCTGGTCAGATGCACAGATTCTCGAGGAACATCGCCTCAGCGGCCAACTGGCTGAGGCGGAAGTGCCGGTGGTCCCACCCCGGCAGGACGCACAGGGGGGCACGCTGTTCGAATGGTCCGGTTTCCGGTTCTCCATCTATCCGCGTCGCGGTGGGCGTGCGCCGGCACTGGATGATTTCGATCACTTGTTCCAGCTGGGTCGTCTGTTGGCGCGAATTCACCGGGTTGCCGCATTGGAGCCGTTCACGGAACGCCCCGCACTGGACATAGAGAGTTTTGGCTACGCCAGCGTGGATTTCCTGCTGGCGCATTTTGTGCCCGCCGATCTGCGCGCCGCCTACGAGACGCTGGCACGCGATGTACTGGAAGAGGTTCGCGCCCGTCTGGCGAGTGTCGATTGCCCATTGATTCGTGTGCACGGCGACTGCCACGTCGGCAATATCCTCTGGCGGGACGACGCGCCACATTTTGTGGATCTTGACGATGCGCGCATGGCTCCTGCCGTGCAGGATCTCTGGATGTTTCTTTCCGGTGACCGGGAAGCCCAGCGTCTGCAGATTTCGGAGTTGATCGAGGGCTATCAGGAGTTCCGCGACTTCGACCCGGCCGA
>JBFKXW010000161.1:0-6367 GCA_041637915.1 Pseudomonadales bacterium
AGGCAACATTTCCAGATCGTGGTGCCATGGTAGCCCGGGAGAACAGATCACCAGACGATGAACGAGACCATTTGTACTGAACCGACGCAGAGGGCCCCACGGGGCAGAATCACCCCGTGGGTGGCACTGGCACACATGCTTTTCGTGAGCGGCCTGCCGCTGGCCCAGGCCGCGACCGCTGGGATCGAACGGGCACCCGGCTCTCCGGTGGAGGGGATCGTGGAAATTGCCAAGCCGACGCCGCAGCGCGACGAGTGGGATCTGCCGGACCTGCGCGGTGAGTATGATCACCTGGTTCCGGTCACCGGGGAGTATCCCCTGCCGGAGCGTCCCTCCCGGCTACACGACGTCGCCACGGTGCGCGACGGTCGTTACCTGCGACCACGCATTCCCTCTGCGCTGACCAGTAATGACGGCCGCATCGGTGTTGGCCTGGACATTGGTGATGGCTGGGATGGCCAACTCGGGAATGGATATCTGCGCTTCATGCTGTTTACGCCGGAGAAACTGGATGCGAAGGGAGTCCATTACACACAGGCGGAAGATGGCTCGCTCGATTTTATGAGCGAAAAGGTCTGGCGGGTGCCCTACACCGAGTTTTTGCCGTTGGAAATGAATCTGCACCCCTGGATGTTTGCGGTGTGCGACACCAGTTATGCCCAACTCGACAATGAGCTCTACAGCGACGAGAACGAAACCATTCATCGCAACCCATATCCGGTGGGCGAGAACGAGGAGGCCTACGATATCGAGGTGTTCTCCGGTGACTACGAATACACACCGGTGTTCCAGTCCACCGACCGCATATTCTCGTTCACCGTGCGTCTGGTCGTCCGTAATCCGAAAACCCCCGCAGCTGAAATCGTCCGGATCGAGCGGGTCGGCGAGGTCAAGGTTGCGACGCTGCCGTTCCGACCGTTCACCATCTTTGAACCCAACATCACCGGCGACGGGCGTTTTCTCATCACCCGGATTTCCGGCACGCCGGGCCAAGGCGGCGCGTATGATGCTCTGCAGCCGCGTCCATGGGTGGATGCCGAGGGCAACACCCGCCGTACCCAGCACGATATTGTCTATGCCTATAACCCGCCCGACAGCGGGATACCGGTCTGTGATCCGCGCGGATGGACCAACCTGAAGCCGATATCCTACGCGCACCATGACCCGGCGGTGCGTGAGCGTTACGGGTTCGCCAAGTTTCCGCTCCGGGATGCCGAGGGGAACGAACTGGCACCGGGCCAGGAGAGCGGCATCACCTACCCGTGGATCGACCGTCGTGGCACCAACATCATGTTCACCATGACGCGCAGAGTGAAGGTGAGCGACGAAACAAGCTTTCACACGCCGGAGGATGTGGAGCTGGTAGAGTCGGTTGTTCCCGCCGAAACGTTCGATGCCGGCACCCGTGGCGACATCCTGGCCAGTCATGGGCAACTGCCACAGCCGGAGCGTCGTCCCAACCTGATGTTGCCCAAACGTCATCAGGTCGGTGTGCCCGGTACAGAATGCGCGGACTGTCCGGTCACCTCGGCGCGCAACCACTCCAGTACCACGCGCGGTGTCGGTGTGGCCGGATTGTGGACGCAGGGCAAAATCATCCTCGCGGATGGCATCATCAATGCACAGGATCTCGGTTATTCGGTTTTTGAAAACGACCACAAGCTGGCGCGCCTGTATCACGGCACGGAGGGGCGCGGTGGAGTGATCCGCATCGGGAATGGCCGCTCCAACATCTCGGTACCGGAGGGCACGGACCTGGATACCTACTGGCCTTACAACGACACCATGATGGAGTCGTTGGAAAATAAGCTGTTCCACAGTGAAAACTGGCAGCCGATCGCGCCCTACGACATCGTCTGGACGATCAATGATGGCCGTGGATCCAGCGAATTTATCTTCGATGATTACATGGATGAACGGGCCGTGATCGTCTCCAGCATGGTCGAGTCCACGACCACGCTGCAAGGCCCCATCACCTGGATCCGCTCCAATACCGGAGACCGGCGAGACTGGCCCTTGCGGGTGCAAAACGCCTCAGCCGCGTTTGGAAAAATCGTGCCTCCCTTTGGTGCGGTCGTCGGCAATACCAAGCAGGGAACCCGGATTGAGCCAGTGGCCCTGGGGGGCATATTCGGCAAGGGGCTTTGGCTGGAGGATCAGGCGGCAATTGTTTACACCATTCCCCCGGAGGCAGACGCTGAAACACAGGCTGCCAATGAGTCCTATTTCGGGATTTTCATCGATCCTCGGTTCGATGCGACGGCGGGTGAGCGACGCCTGATCACCACTCCGACCGGCCATGTCGCAATCGGCGCACAGGAAAATCAGCCCGTGCTGCGGCTGGAAGGTGATTACGGGTGGCGCAAGCGCATCCCGCTCCCGGTTCGCTATGGTCCGGACCGCTGGACCCATCTCGGGCTGGAGCGCACGCAGCGTGGCCTGCGACTGTATCTGAATGGCATGTTGTATCGGGAGATGGAGGACGTCGACCCCCTGTACCTGCGCCTGGCAACCGGCGACATCACGGTGGGCAGTGCGGCAGCGCAGGTGGTCGGATTCCGGGGCTGGGTGGACGAGTTCCGGGTCTTCAGTCGCTCGCTGCTAAATCTCGAGGAAGCCTGTAATTTCTCCATGGGCAGCCTGATCCGCATCGATGCAGACGCTGAGAGTCTGTATCCCGCGCAGGCCCATCTGGAGATTGCACGGGCCCTGGGCGAACCCGACGGCACGCGCTACGCTTGCCACACTGACTATCACAGTGAGGGCTTTGGATTTCTGGCGCGACTGGATCCCTCCGTCCGGGTGGGAAAGATGTTGCGCAGGATCAAGCCGATCGTATTTGACCAGCCGCGTCCGCAGGAGACTGACAACAGGTTTTGCATGAACTGTCACAGCCAGGCGCGGCATCCCTCGCGAACCATGTCGACGTTTTCGATCATCTTTGAGAACAAGCCCGTGCAACTGGACCGCCGTCGTCAGCCGTCACAACCTTATCCGGCTGCGATCGGTCACATACCCCGGAACTGGCTGCCGTTGCGGAGTGGTGGGCGTTTCCCGGATCAACCGCTTCAGCACGACCAGGTGGGCGAATTCCTTTTCATCGACGAAGCGCTTCTGAATTGAGACGGAGACATAAAATGCAGGGATCACCCCGCTGGATTGGCCGCACCGTTCTCCCGGTTTGCCAGGGCGACCCGGTCGCTTGTTATGGCCAGCCGGACCCGTGGCAATCGCCCGGGCCCTGCCCGGATGAATGGGTGCAGTGGGTGGATGCGCGGGTGGGTACCGGAGACGGGCAGGGACCCGGGCGCGATGATGGCGCGCTGGAATGGCGTCAAGGGGTCCTCTTTCGGCCGGGGCTGCAGGATCAGCCCGCGCAGCAAACCGTGGAATCAGCGCAATGGTGTCAGGCTGGCGATCCCCGTGCGCGCGCCATTTGCCGGAATCAGGCGGCGGGAAACTGATGGTGCAGACCATTCTGGGCGCCAATGGGCAGATTGGTCGCTCCCTGGCGGCCTGTCTCCATGATGAGTTTCAGTGCGATGTGCGACTGGTCAGCCGTAATCCGGAAAAGGTCCATGAAACGGATCAGCTGCATCCCGCCAATCTGCTGGATGCACGGGAGGCAGCACGCGCTGTGGAAGGTGCAGAGATTGTCTACCTGACGGTCGGCCTGCCCATGGATACCCGGCTATGGGTGGAACAATGGCCGGTGTTTATGCGTAACACCGTAGCGGCCTGCCAGTCCCATGGTGCCAAGCTGGTGTTCTTCGATAACACCTACATGTATCCGCAAACTGATGCGCCGCAAACAGAGCAAACTGCGTTCGCCCCACAGGGAAGGAAAGGCCAGGTGCGCGCGCAAATCGTCGGCGAACTCCTGCAGGCCATGGAGCGGGGAGAGGTCGAGGCGATGATCTGCCGCGCACCGGAATTTTACGGGCCGGGCCGGACGCAGAGCATGACCAATGCGACGGTCATCGACAATCTGGTTGCAGGCAAAAAAGCCCGCGTGTTCCTCCGGGATGACACACGACGGAGCCTGATCTACACACCCGATGCCAGCCGGGCCATGGCATGGCTGGGCAATACACCGGAGGCCTTCGGACAGACCTGGCACCTGCCGTGCGATGATGAGCGATTGACGTATCGTCAATTTGTGGAGCTGGCGGCAGAGATCCTGGGAACGGAACCCCGCTACCAGATACTCCGTCGATGGCAGCTTCGACTGGCGGGCCTGGTCAATCCGGTGGTGCGCGACGCGGCGGAACTGCTGCCACGTTACACCGTCGACAATCTGTTCGTCTCAGACAAGTTCAAGGCCCGGTTTACAGACTTCCGCGTGACCACGTTCCGCGAGGGGCTTACGGCTATTTTTGATGAGCGGCGTGGTGCCGGCTGAGCAGCAGGGCCTTTATATGAAAGCAGTGGGTTATGCGCGTTCGTTACCGATAGAGGATCCCGAAGCGCTGATGGATCTGGAACTACCCATGCCCGTCGCCGGTGCACAGGATCTGTTGGTCCGTATCCGGGCCATCGCAGTCAACCCGGTGGATACCAAGGTACGCAAGCGCAGCGCGCCGGATTCGGAATCCTATCGGGTGCTGGGTTGGGACGCGGTCGGTGAGGTCATGGCGGTCGGGGAAGAGGTGGCAGGATTTCGGCAGGGGGATCGGGTGTACTACGCCGGTGACCTGAATCGACCCGGATGCAATGCCGAGTATCAATGCGTGGATGCCCGCCTTGCGGCACTCGCGCCGGACGGCCTGTCCGATGCCGAGGCGGCCGCGTTGCCACTCACCACGATTACCGCCTGGGAACTGCTGTTCGACCATTTGGGCATTTGTCGTCTGGAAGATGAGGGCGCACAACAGTGCAACGCGGAGATTCTGCTGATCGTGGGGGCCGCCGGGGGCGTTGGTTCCATGTTGATCCAGTTGGCGCGGGCGCTGACTGGCGCCACCGTGATCGCCACCGCCTCTCGCAGCGCCTCCCGGAATTGGGTTCGATCGCTGGGCGCACATTTCATCATTGACCATACGCAGCCGCTGCGGCCACAGTTGGATGCGCTGGACACAGGGCCTGTCACGCACATTGCAAGTTTGAACGGTACCGACGAGTACTTTGATCAGTATCCGGACCTGCTGGTGCCGTTCGGTCGAATTGCGCTGATCGATGATCCCGAGCGATCGCTGGACGTGATGAAGCTCAAGCCAAGGAGTCAGTCACTGCATATCGAATTCATGTTTGCGCGCTCCATGTGGCAGGCGCCGGATCTGCAGGTGCAGGGACAGTTGCTGCAGGAGGTTGCCGGACTGATGAAGCAGGGGCGCCTGCAATCCACGGCCGGAACGCACCTGGGACTGATCTGCGCGGAGCATTTGCGTGCGGCACATGCGGAGCTGGAATCAGGGAAAACCATAGGAAAGATCGTGCTGGAGGGCTTTTGAAGACGGTCGGGGGGACTCGCTCGATGGGAGCCAGCATCGTTGAGAATACGTTGCTCTGTCGGCCGCTGTTGTGGCTGCTGTTCCCTGCACACTGCTGTTCCGGGCGGAGCAGTATGCGCAGCTGGAGTCGCAGGAAGCTGCGCTCCAGGCACTGGACGATGGGTGGTATGCACTGGAAGAGAATCTTGCACTGGTGATTCAGCAGCAAATGGATGCAAGGACCTTCGCCTGATGCGCGTGTGCAAAGTGGCGCGGATTTTTCGGGTACTTTCTCTCAGCCTGTGGGCGTTGCTCCTGCAGGGCTGTATTGCCTTTGCCGAACTGGGCGAGAGGGATACCGAGGTACCGCAACTCCGGGTGGGCATGTCCCGCGATGAGATCGAGGCGGTGCTGGGGCCTTGCCGGGGCGTGGAGCCGGATGAGGACGGCCGGGTGCGCTGTGTCTACAACGTCAAGGACGTGGACCACCGGCCATTCCTGCGGGCCGGTACTTTCGTTGCCGACGTCCTGACGCTCGGTCTGGTCACCGGTGTGTGCGGGTCAGGCTTTGCCTGCGACATGACGGATGAGAAGTTTTCGCGGTTATCCCTGACGTATGGCCCGGATGGCAGGCTCGAATCCTATGCCATGACGGAGCCCGCCGGTCAGCACTGAAACCGGGGGTTCTTAAATGTAACGGGATGCACGCGTCCGGCGTTGGCGCTTGCCGACGGTCTTGTCCTCCTTGCGGCTCTGCGCCCAGGCATCCCGCACATTGAGCGAGGGTTGTTGCTCCTGGCTCTCTTTTTCCATCATGGCTTTCTGCCTTTTGTTCCGTGCCAAATGCACTTCGCGTGCCTTGTCGGACACTGGCGCGCTCGACTTCGGGGGGACGGGGATTTCCTCGCCAGCGTACAGGCGGCGCGTAATACGCAAGG
>JBFKXW010000162.1:0-6327 GCA_041637915.1 Pseudomonadales bacterium
GAGGAGGGCTACCTGCGCTATGAGGACACAATCCGGCAGGAAGCCATCGACCAAGCCGTACTCTCACACAAGGCGTTCATGCTGCTGTCCGCGCGACACGAATTCATCAGCGAGGAGCGGGCAGACAGCGACGAACTGCCGCCCTCCGTGCTGGCGCAGCGCCAGACCAACGTCTACCGGCTCAATGAGGCGATCCGGCAGGGATCATCGGAGAAAATCCGGCAGATCATGCATTACCTGCTGGCCCGGCACAGCTGAAGCCGGGGCCGCCTGCCCCGGCAGAATATTCATTGAATTCGACGCGATCGCCCCCATAATCAGCAGGCGACAGTGTCATTGCGAGGCAAATTGAATGCGCACGATTTTCCTGTACCTGCTCACGAACATGGCCGTCCTGCTGGTGGCAGGCGTTGTGCTGAACCTCATTGGGTACAGCCTCGGGGATGCCTATTACGCGGATAACATGAACGCCCTGCTGGTGTTCTGCGCCATCTTCGGCTTTGGCGGATCGCTGATCTCGGCAATGATGTCGAAGTGGATGGCGAAAAACGCCATGCGCGTGAAGGTCATCGAGAACCCCGCCTCGCGCACCGAAACCTGGCTGATGGACAATGTCCGCAGTCTGGCCCGCGACGCCAATATCGGCATGCCCGAGGTCGGCGTCTTTCCGTCGCAGTCGCCAAATGCCTTTGCCACCGGGTTCAACCGCAACAACGCACTCGTCGCAGTCAGTACCGGGCTGCTGGACCGCATGAACGAGCACGAAGTCCGGGCAGTCCTCGCGCACGAGGTAGGCCATGTCGCCAACGGGGACATGGTCACGCTGTCGCTGATTCAGGGCGTTGTGAACACGTTCGTCATGTTTTTCGCCCGGGTGGTCGGTCGGATGATCGACAGCGCCATGAATCAGGGTCGTAACAGCCGACCCGGCTTCGGCTATTTCATTATCGTGATGGTGCTGGAGATGGTGTTCGGCGTGCTGGCCTCGATCATCGTTTGCTGGTTCTCCCGCAAGCGCGAGTACCGGGCCGATGCCTGGGGCGCAAAACTGGCCGGTCGGGATGCGATGGTTTCCGCACTGGACACCCTGCGCCGCGGCCAGGCCCCGGTCGCTGACATGCCCGAACACATGCAGGCATTTGGTATTCGCGGGCCCCTGAAAGGCAAGCTCGGCGAACTGCTTGCCACCCACCCGCCGTTGGAAGACCGAATCCGGGCGCTACAGGAAAACCGCGTTCAGGCGTAGGAGGCAGATTCCATCCACTGCGCGTGGCCGCCGGATTGCTGTTTCCGCGCGATGTTCTGAGCCACGGTGTTGGGGCACTCAGCGTACCGCGAGTCGTAACACCTCCAGGTAATTCCGCGCGTGCGATTCGGCAGGGATTGCCCCCCGCTCTTCCAGGATTCGTCGCAGCATGGGCAGCCGGTAACAGGGTGCGGATGCAACCAGATGATGCTCCAGATGATAGTGCTCATTGTGCGGTGAGATGAGCAGACGCTCCCACCAGGTCGCATCCGTGGTCCGCGTATGCCTGGCCGGATCCGGATCCAGGTAATCCGGCACCACGGCGTGGTCGCCAATCTGCCGGATCCGCAGGAACAACTGGAAAAATGTCAGGTGGGCCACCAACCATATCCAGTAAAGCCACATTGCACCGCCCAACCAGAGTACCGCCAGAAATACCGCCGTGAATAACAAGGTGCCGTGCAGATTGCGTACCGCCACCAGTACGTGGTGATGCCACGGGAGTGCGTGATTCGGGTGCTTCTCCACCACGGTATTGAGCTGGTAGTTGAGGTACTCTGCGTAGGAAAGCAGGATGAACGCATACATCTTGATGCCGGTGACACCAGACAGGTCCCGCAGGACCTTGCGCCACATGCTGGCACGCGACACTGGATAGTTCACCGTGAGGGATTCATCCGGGTCATCCGGCGTACCTGCAAGCCGATGATGGCGCAGGTGATATTTCCGGTACCCCTCCAGGCTCGTCAGCACCGGGTCCGCACAGAGGTAACGTCCCAGAATTTCGTTGAGCCACGCGGTACGGAACAGGGAGCGGTGTGCCGCATCATGCATCAGCACGGCCAGCCCAATTTGCCCGCCGGCGACCAGTACGACAGCGAGCAGAAACGTGAGCGGGTTCGGGAAGATGGCCGCAAGCGACAGACCGGCAGCCACCAGCAGCCAGCTCTGCAGCAGGTGCCAAAAACCAAGCGCATCCGAGCGAGCGAGAATCTGGCTCTTTTGCCCGGGCGTCAGAGTATCCAGAAAACGCGGCGCAGTGGTTGGCATGAATGGATTCTCCCTTGAGACCGGCAAAGCCAATCGCCGCCATCAGACGGACCCGTGAACGCGAGCAACCTAACAAGCGTTAGGTTTAGAATAGCGCACCCCTTCCGGCCCGGCAACGCCAGGCCAGACGCCTGGTCGGCAGCAGAATTCAAACCACAAATCAGGATTTTACCGTTCTGTCCCCGCGGCCAACAAATTCACACGTCTGTCATCATTCGCTATCATTGGTAAGTGCATGAATATCATCGTGTACCACGACACGAGGCAGGAAAGGCAAGCATTGATGAGTGGCGACAAGCGCGATAACCCCGCTGACAGTGCCGGAGCCCATGATCCGGGTTCCAGCAAGGAGCCCATCGATTTCCACGGTGCCGCCATCATTTCCGAGAACGGGGAGGAAATCCCCATCACGGAAGAAATGATCAAGGATGCCTGCAAGAAACTCGACCCCAACGCCGAGGCAGAAGACGTTGACGACTGACGTATCCGAAACGTGCCAGTCAGACGCTGTGGAAACCGACCGCCCGTAGCATTGCCTGCACACCCTGGCCGGAATGTCGAACCCGCACCCGCACGTTGCTGAAATCGCGACGTAGAGGATAGTTGCGACGCAGCGCGTCGAATCCACGCGCCACATCCCCATCCGGAGGCCGACGCATCATCGCGCGCATGGCGGAGTCATCCCGCAGAATGGAATAACTCGCGGTGATCGCGGCCCGTAACGCATGCTGCGGTTCCACGTCGTCTGAAAACACCAGGCTCCGCACCGGCGCCTCCGGCTGGAACTGAGCGGCCTGCACATCCGGCTCCTGCCCGAGAAAAGCATGCAGCGCACGATGCACCATGGCACTGCCCTCCAGCTTGCCATCCAGGCTGTACCCAGCGATGTGCGGTGTGGCCAGCGCCGCCCGCCGCACCAGCCGCGGATCCGGTACCGGCTCATCCTCCCAGACATCGAGAATCGCGGTGAGGTCCCTTCGCGCCCGCAGCACCTTGCGCAGGGCCCGGTTGTCCACGACCGGCCCCCGACTGGTATTCAGTAAAATCGTGCCGAAACGCAAGTCACTCAGTTCCGGCTCCCCCAACAGGTGCCGGGTCACATCGCCGCCCTCCCTGAGGAGGGGCACATGCAGACTGATCACATCGGCAGTCAGCGCCTCCTCCAGCGAGACAAACCCGTCGGCCCCTTCTTTGCGCGCCCGCGGCGGATCACAGAGCAGGCAACGCATGCCACATCGCACCAGACGATCGCGCAGCCGGCGGCCCACCTGCCCGACTCCGATAATCGCAGCACTGCGACCCTGCAACTGGGAAAGGTCGTAATCGACCACGTACAACAAGGCCGACAGGACGTAATCCACGACAGAGGGCGCGTTGCAGCCGGGCGCCCAGGCAACCTCCAGACCCCGGCTTCGCAACCATGCCAGATCCAGATGGTCGTGGCCGGCTGTGGTCGAACCGATAAAACGCACCTTTGAATCACCCAGCAGTTCGCGATTCACCGGCGTAACGGAGCGGACCAGCAGCACATCTGCATCCTGCACTTCACGCGCGGAAATCTGCCGGCCGGGCAACGCCACCAGTTCTCCCAGACCGCCGAACAGTTCCTGCAACATGACGATGTTTTCGTCCGCAACGATACGCATGGCTATGACTCCGACAGTGACCGCAACAGGCGCCGCGCCTGCGGCACATACCCACCGCCAAACAGATTGACATGATTGAGCACATGATAAAGCTGATAGAGTGCGCGGCGCTGATCAAATCCTGGCCGGCGTGGCATCCCGGCATGGTAGGCACGCCAGAACGCGTCCGGAAAGCCGCCGAAGAGGTCCATCATGGCGAGATCGGCTTCTGCGTCACCGAGGTAAACAGCGGGATCAAACAAGACCGGATTGCCAGCACAGTCCTGCGCCGCGTTCCCGGCCCACAGATCACCGTGAAGCAGGGCCGGTCGCGGCGGTCCCTCCGGGAAATAACTCTCCATGCGCTGCAACACGGCTTCCATGGCGCGGAAATCCTGGTCCCCGAGCAGGTTCGCGGCGGTTGCTCGTTGCAGTTGCGGCAACAGACGCTGATCGCGGTAAAAGCGCTGCCAGTCCACATCCGGTGTATTCAACTGCAAACTGGCGCCAATAAAATTATCCCTTCGCCAGCCGTATTCTGCACGCGGCTGGGCATGCAGTTCGGCGAGACATTCCCCGAGCGCAGCCGCAGCCGCACGACTCAGCGGACGCAGGTCGACCCATTCCATCAACAACCAGGCCGTATCTGCATGCACACCGCTGTCATGCGCGGCTGGAACCCGCAGGGTACCAGTGTCACCCAGCGCAGCAAGCCCATCGCACTCCGCGCAAAAATTGTCCGCATGGGGTGCCCCGTTCCACTTCAGGAAGAAGCTTTCCCGGCCGACCCGCAGTCGGGCGGCCTGATGAATACAGCCACCTGCAACCGGTTCCAGCGAGAGCCGGTCCGTCACGCTACCGCAGAACTTCTGCAATCGTTCCCGAAATGCGCGATCCTCTGTCAGGTGATGCATTTGCGATCTTGTCGAACCCGTCTCCGCGGCACATGGTACACCGCCATGCTGGCGCTCAGCGTCTTGCTGACCGGTTGCCACAATCAGGACCAGGCAGACGATGTCCTGTCACGATACGCGGGTCGCGTCGCAAATGTACTCGAGCAGGAGGTCCACCCACCGGAGCGGGACTGGGAGTCCATCGCCCTGCCCCGCCGCAGGAACCGCACCTGGCCGGTGTCGGAAGTGACCGTAGGCATGCTGGACGCTCTCGACCTCGTGCATTGCGATCTGCTGCACGAGGTCGGCGCACGCAACAGCAGCCTGGGCAGACTGCAGCAGCCATCAATTCGCCTGCACCACGAAGTCCGCATGCTGGCGGGCCTGCTTGCCTGTCGGCAGTCGGGTGCCTACCTGGCTGCGGACCGGTATGACTTTCGCCGCTGGCTCGACGAACTGATCGCGCGCAAGGAAACGCTTCTCCCGGGCGTGTTTTGGAATGCCGTGTTTGCCGGCCAGGAGATCGAACGACTGTTCAGCCTTGCCAGGGGCAGCCTGCGGATCAGCGGGCTGGAGTCCGTGGACGCATCCCGACAGGCGTTGCAGGAAGTACAGACGCTGTTGTCCCGCGCGCAGACGGAATACGGCCTGGATGCCACCGCGCTGGAGGCGCAGCTGGCGGTTCTGCATGACAGTTCCGCAGGGGGTACGGTGCTGTCCCAGTTGCAGGCTGCCACCCAGTGGCTCAACGCGCTCACCGGCAGCATGCAACGTGGCGACCCGCGTCGCATGTGTCCGCGGGGACACCCCACGCGGCGCGCACGCATTCTCGACAACGTGTTCCGCACGTTCTACATCGGCGAGGTGCAGCCCTGGCTGGCAGATCTCGACCGGAGCGCCCTCGCGTGGCTGCAGGCCTTCCAGTCGCTGCGCCACACCCTGCCCGGCCCCCCGCCCCCGGGGCTGCAAGTGTTTCTGGAGCAGACCACCAGCCTGGAACATCCCAGCGGGGTCTGGGTCCGGTATCGCCAGGCGGTTCCGTCCCATGCACGGGCCTGGCAGCGCTGGCTCAAAGCCTGCGCACTGATGCCCAGCAATTAGCATATTTATCAATGCGTTAGAGGATCCAAATCAGAATTTCGCGCTACCACGAAGATTCTCTATACTGGAATCAAGGGCGTGTTGTGTATGCCCCCAGAGGCCCTCACCCCAGCCCGGGTCCACGCACGGGCAGGAACGCCCGGCGCAGCCAAGAGGAGACTGCTGATGTCCCCACGCCGAGCCCCTGTCATCGATATCCGCTCCCGCCGGCCATGGCAATCCGATGCGCAGCGACGCATTGTGCGACTCGCACCGGAACTGGATGGCCTCGACATGCTGTACAGCAATGATAACGATCCGGAGCGACTCTTCAGTATCAACATTGTGTTCTGGGCGCTGCGCGCCAATGGCGAGGTGGTCGGACTGGTGCCCTGGCTGGGCCGGATGGTTGCCTGCCCGGATATTCAGGACC
>JBFKXW010000163.1:0-6316 GCA_041637915.1 Pseudomonadales bacterium
CCGGTCTTCTGCATGATCAGCTGGCCCAGCACCTTGGGCAGGTTGAGCTGTTCCAGGGTGGGAATATTGGAGGTGATTACCCGGCAGACCATCGCAACCTGGTTGCGCTGGGTGAACACATTGACCCGGAAGCGTCCGACACCGGACTCAGAAACCGCGAGGTTACACTCCGGCTTCTTGGCGTAGTCGGCGATCTGCTCCTCATCCATGATGCTCTCGGCAATTTCGCGCACACGACCCGGTGGGAATGCACCCTCACCGGGGATGGGCGTCATCTTGCCGTACAGCTTGGTGGAGGGGGGCGCGTTGGTGGTCAGGAACAGGTCAGAAGCATCGTTCTCGACCATGTACTTGAGGTATTCCCTGAATTTCGCATCCATCGCCCAACGGCTCCCGTGACCATCCGGTAAAACAAATTGTAGGCGATCCCGCCCCAAACTGTCTCAGTCCGCCCAGGGGCGTCCTACGAAATCAGCAGGATCCAGCTCCGGCACCGGCTTGCAACTGCCTGCACGCGTCCCGGTGTACATGAAACCGACCACCTGATCCCCTGGGGCCAGTCCGAGCCCCTCGTGTACCACCGGATCGAAGGCCGGCGCACCGGTGCGCCACATCATTCCCAGCCCCAGCGCATGGGCTGCAATCATCATGTTCTGGGCCGCACAGGTGGCAGACATCAACTGCTCCACCTCGGGAATTTTTTCATGTGGTCGCACCGTCGCCACCACGACGATGACACACGGCGCCCGCAACGGCAGACCGACGGTACGCCGCTGCTGGTCTTCCGAGAGGGCCGGGTCCTTTTCCAGAGCGGCACGCAGCAGGAGCTCTCCGAGCCGGTCGAGCGCCACCCCGGTCAGCTCCAGGAATCTCCACGGTCTCAGCAGGCCATGATCCGGCGCCCGCAGCGCGGCCCGATAGATGTCGTCCAGTTGCTCCGGGGAAGGCCCCGGCTCGGTCAGCGCAGGGCAGGAAATGCGACTGTGGAGAGCTTCCAGCGCGTTCATCGGCGGCCTCGTCAAGAATTTTTACTATTTTAGCTGACGCGCCGGGCTGTTAGATTGGTGGGATTCAAAGTAGCGGATTCTGGAGTACGCCTCATGAGCGCCGACGCACAAGGCAGCAAGGAGCAATTCAACTCCTTCAGCGAGTTTTACCCGTATTATCTGGGAGAGCACAGCAACCTCACCTGCCGACGCCTGCATTACCTGGGGTCCACGCTGGTGCTGCTGATCATTGCGACCACCATCGTGACCGGCAACCTATGGTACCTGCTGCTGATGCCCCTGGCTGGATACGGCTGCGCCTGGGTGGGGCATTTCTTTTTCGAGCACAACAAGCCTGCCACCTTCAAATACCCCTGGTACAGCCTCATGGGCGATTGGGTGATGTTCAAGGACATGCTGACCGGGAAAATCAAATTCTGAGATCGCGGTTCGGAGACCGGCATGGTTCGCGGCTGACGCCGCTTCTGCTGGCTCCCGAACAAGTCGAACGGTAGGAGCGGCGCCGGCCGCGATCAGCCGCCCACACCCACGCGTTTCCGTTCGCTGAATTCTTGCGCGACCGGCCCAGCGCCCGTGGTCATTCCATCCTGCTACCATGCCCTGCATGAACGCACAGGAATCCACCGGGCTGAACCGGCTGCTGAACCGCATCGAGGTGGTCGGGAACCGGCTGCCGCACCCCACCACCCTGTTCATCCTGCTGTGCGGTACCGTTCTGCTGCTCTCCTGACTTACCGCTGCCGCGGGCGTTGGCGCAACGCATCCGGTCGATGGGCGTGTCATCAGCGCTGTCGACCTGACCGATGCAGACGGCATCCGACGCATACTCACCGACATGGTGCGCAACTTCACGGGCTTCGCGCCGCTGGGCGTCGTTCTGGTCGCGATGCTGGGCATCGGGGTCATGGAGCATGCCGGCCTGATTGGTGCCCTGCTCCGCCGCATGGTGCGCAACGCCACGCCCCGCATGCTCACCATGACCGTTGTGTTTGCCGGTGTGTTATCCAGCATTGCGGCCGATGCCGGGTACGTTGTGCTCATCCCGCTGGCTGGCATGCTGTTCGCGAATGCCGGCCGCAATCCACTGGCAGGCATCGCCGCAGCTTTTGCCGGGGTCTCCGGTGGGTTCAGCGCCAATCTGCTGATCGGGCCGGTGGATGCGATGCTCTCCAGCCTGAGCACCGAGGCCGCGCGCATTGTGTCGGCGGAACAGGAGGTATCCATCACCGCCAATTACTGGTTCATGCTGGTATCGGTATTTCTGATCACCGCAATCGGCACCTGGGTGACCGAACGGTTGGTGCTGCCCCGGCTGCCAGCGTGGGCCGCCGAAGACACGCGCATGGAAGACCCGGCCTTTGCGGCGCTGGAGGCACGCGGCCTGCGCGCTGCCGGCATCACGCTGTGTGTGGGGGTGCTGCTGATTCTCTGGTGCACACTCCCGCAGGACGGGTTGCTGCGGGACCCGGACACCGGCTCGCTGCTCCGCTCTCCTTTCATCGCCGGCTTGATTCCAATCCTTTTCCTGCTGGCGGCGACCTGCGGGCTTGCCTACGGCATCGCCGCCGGCACCATTCGCAATGACCGGGATTTCATCGGCGCCATGGAAAAAACCATGGCGACCATGGGCGCCTATCTCGTGCTGATGTTCTTTGCTGCGCAATTTGTGGCGTGGTTCAACTGGTCACAGCTGGGCATCATCCTGGCCATCCGGGGAGCCGCTCTGCTGACGACGCTGGACCCGGACCCGGTCGCACTGATGCTGCTGTTCATCCTGCTTTCCGCTGTCATTAACCTGCTGATTGGCAGTGCCTCGGCGAAGTGGTCCCTGCTCGCACCAGTATTCGTTCCGATGTTCCTGCTGGCAGGCATTCCGGCAGAGACCACGCAGGCGGCATACCGGATTGGCGACAGCAGCACCAACATCATTACGCCGCTCATGCCGTACTTCGGCATCGTGGTGGCCTTCGTGCAACGCTACCAGCCAGCCGCAGGTGTGGGCACCATTGTGTCGCTCATGCTGCCCTACTCGGTCTGCTTCCTGCTGTCCTGGAGCATCCTGCTGGCCATCTGGCTGACCCTGTCCCTCCCGCTGGGCCCCTGATTCGGCCTGGCTTTCCAGAAGTGCGAACTGGCGCACACTTTTTTCCGTGGCGATCCGTATTCTTGACAGTACAGATTGAGCAAGCAGTTCGCTACGGAGAGCCGACATGCACACATACAAACCCGTCTCACAACCCAAGGGCAGCACCGACCTGGAACGGCGTGACCGCGCCCTGGGTGCGCTTCTGACACTGATCGGATTCATTGCCATCGCCAACATCCCGGAAGCGCGGGAGGCTGCCTCGTACATGAACAGCAATGCCTTTGGTGCCCAGTTCACCTACCAGCTGCACTTCGTGCTGGCATTCATGGTGGTGATCGGGCCCTGCCTGATGTTGCCACACCGCGCCGGCGTCATGCCGCTGGCAGCCGCCTGCCTGTTTGCCTACCTGCAGATTCAGGCCGAGTTCGACGCGGACGCCAGGCAGCAGACCGTAGCCAAGCAGTCGGTGGAGATCAGCAAGCCCAGAACCCCGCTGGGAGGATGAACGATGGCACAGGGAACTGCATCCAGCACACAAGCAGAATGCCCGCATTGCGGCGGCAAACTGAGTCCGGCGCTGCTGTACCGGGCGCAATGTGAACTACTGACGGACCAGCCGGCCCGCGGTGTAATCAAGGGCCGTGCTCGCGCGGTACGGGCTGATATCGATGCCACCCCGACGCGTGAAACGACAAAGCACACTCAGAAAAACAGGTGAACCCACATGATGCAGATCGAGAAAGATTCGTTCCGCACACGATTCGTGAAATCCAGCGTGACCGCGATAGGCAAGAAGGTAGCGCTGCAACGCGACTGGTTCGAGTTGCGGACCTTCGAAGTGAATCGTGACCGACGCCCAGTCTGGCTGCGCCGTGACCGGGCAGAGTGAACTGAAGAGATCGGTATGCCAGCGCTGCAGGCGTACGGACCCTGGCGCCACCTCCGGCACACATTCTGCAGGCGAATGATCCGGTGACGGGACCTTCAGGGAATCCAGCGATTCCGCTGCTGGCGACTCGAACCCTTCGGCCGCTACTTCCTGCAACGACAGGAGTCGCAAGCGCACAGGTGAGCCACAGATAGCGGACAGGTCTTCCCGAATGTGCGCGATCACCTGCGCTGCATCTGCAAACCGGCCGCAGCTCACGCCATGCAGGTACAGCTTCAGTGATTTCGATTCGACAATACAGGGGCTATCGCAGGGCACTCGCAGCTCCAACACACCGACGGCAGGTGCGCCGTTGAGATCCTGCCAGGCAAACTCCCAGCAACGCCACAGATCCTCCCCGACGAAGGGCAGGCGTGCATCTTCCAGCAGCCCGACTTCCCTGCGCGCCAGAAGACGTGGCACCGCCGCGAGCACACCGGGATCATACTGATCCGGCACCGCCACCTGCTGCCCCAGCGGTATGTCCGGTAATTCCGGCTTCGCATCCTTCATGAACGAACCACCCTGGAAACCCTGCGCTAACTGCGCATCCCGGTGCCGCGATCCAGCAGTCGCAGGCTGTAGAAGGTCAATCCCACCGTGAACAGGACGATCATCCCCAAGGCGATCCAGACGTTGATATCGGAAACACCCAGCACGCCATACCGGAAAGCATTCACCATGTAGAGGATCGGGTTCAGCAGGGTCACGTTCTGCCAGAACGCCGGCAACAGATCGATGGAATAGAAGATGCCGCCGAGATAGGTCAGCGGTGTCAGAACAAACGTCGGAATGATCGAGATATCATCGAACTTGGTTGCATAAACGGCATTGATGAACCCCGCCACAGAAAACAGGGCCGCCGTGAGCACAACCACCAGCACCGTGACAAATAGGTTCTCGATCCGCAACTCGGCAAAGAACAACGAGAGCAAGGTTACGATCAAACCGACCAGAATGCCGCGTGCCATGCCGCCGGCCACAAAGCCGGCCAGAATAATGTAATGGGGGGTTGGCGATACCAGCAGTTCCTCGATACTTTTCTGGAACTTGTTCCCGAAAAACGAGCTGACAACATTGGCGTAGGCATTGTTGATTACGGACATCATGATCAGCCCGGGCACAATGAACTGCATATAATCGTATCCACCCATTTCACCGATCCGGCTGCCGATCAGGTTCCCGAAAATCACGAAGTACAACACCATCGTGATGGCCGGCGGAATCAGCGTCTGCACCCAGATGCGCGTAAAACGGCGCACTTCCTTCACCACGATGGTGCGGAAGGCGTTGAACTGCTGACTCGCGGACATGCTCATGTCAGTCTTCCAGCTTCTTTTCCACGAGGTTGATGAACAGTTCCTCCAGACGGTTGGACTTGTTGCGCAGACTCACGACATTGAGGCCCAGCCCGGAAAGCACCGGGAACAGGTCATTCAGGCTCTGACGCTTGTCGACGGTCACCTCCAGACTGTGGGCATCCACTTTCTGCATCTGGAACACCGGATGCTCCGGCAACCCGTTGATGTCCTCGCGCGTATCGAGGACAAAGGTTTCGGTATTCAACTGCGCCAGCAGTTCCTTGACGGTCGTGTTCACCACGATACGGCCGTCATCAATGATCGCGACCTTGCGGCAGAGGCTCTCTGCCTCTTCCAGATAATGTGTGGTCAGAATGATCGTAATGCCCTGCGCATTGATCTCACGCAGGAACTTCCACATCGAACGACGCAGTTCTATATCAACCCCTGCAGTGGGCTCATCCAGAATCAGCAAACGCGGTTCATGAACCAGCGCGCGCGCAATCATCAGCCTGCGCTTCATACCGCCGGAAAGTTCCCGGGAGCGTTCGCGGCGCTTGTCCCAGAGACCGAGCCGTTTCAGATACTTCTCCGCCCGTTCCACGGACACATCATGGGTCAGACCGTAATAGCCACCCTGCGTGACCACGATGTCCATGACCCGCTCAAACTGGTTGAAGTTGAACTCCTGCGGCACCACGCCAATTTCCATCTTGGCGGATTCAAAATCCGTGTCGATGTCATGATCAAAAATCCGGATGCTGCCGGCCGTTTTCCGAACCAGCGAGCACAGCACACCGATCGTGGTGGATTTCCCTGCGCCATTGGGCCCAAGCAACGCAAAGAAGTCGCCCGGTTCCACGGTCAGATCAATGCCGGACAACGCCACGACCCCGGAGTCATAGGTTTTTTTCAGACCGGTTATTTCTAGCGCATGCTGCATGTATGTTCAGGGCGTTTCCGCCGTAGCACTGGTAGGAGCGGCGCAAGCCGC
>JBFKXW010000164.1:0-6300 GCA_041637915.1 Pseudomonadales bacterium
GGTGCTCATTTATGCCTGTGCCAAGGACCTTGCGCCACCCGCCGTGGCCGGTTTCGCCGTGGCGCTTGTGAATACAGGGCTGTTCACTGGTGCCGCCTTGCTGCAGATGCTCATCGGCTGGCTGCTGGCGCGGGGTGGCTATGTGCCGGATGGAGTCGTCCCACCCGACTTTTCCTCGTCGTTGCTGTGCATGGTGATGGTCTCGGGGCTCGGGCTGCTGGTGGCCGCGCAGATCCCCGAGACCCACCCGCATTTCACGTCCGACGAGGAGGAGGCGCGGCTGGATCCCATTTGAGCGAACTCGCGCGGCCGATTTTCTCCTTATAATAGTGATGCGGCCGGGGAAGCGCTGCGGAATGCTTTCGCAGTCACGCGAATCATGAGGTCGACAGGGAGGACAGGCAGCGTGTCGGGTCCGAAGTCATCCAGCCGGTATATCCAACAGGCCTATACGACCCGGGCGGTTGGCTACACGTTTATTCTGGGCATTATTCTCTCCACGGTGTACCCGTACTTTGACGCGGTGACGCACGGGCCACTGATTCTGCTCTGCCTGCTGCTACCGAACACGCTGTACCTGTTTTCACGACTCACCTCCGTGGAGAGAGCCACCGCGTGGTCTGAGTACATCGACCTGGTGTTTTTCGGCTTGCTGACGACGACGCTGCATTGGGGCATGTTCCCACTGCTGTTTATTCTGAACGGCGTTTGCGTATCCGCCATGCTGACGCTTGGCGTTGGCTTTTTTCTCAGGGCAATGGCGGTGCTGTGTGTCACGGTTGCCCTGTCCGCACCCTGGACTGGTTACCAGTTTGCGACGAACTCCAGCGTGCTGACAGCGCTGATCTGTAGCCTGGGGATTCTGGCGTATTCGGGTGCGCTGGGAAGCAACGCCTTCAATCAGCGTGCGTACCTGCACCGCACCCGGCGGGAACTGCGTGAGCAAAAGGAAAAGATCGAGATTCTTGCCAGCAAACTGTCCAAGTACCTGTCACCGCAGGTCTACCGTTCCATTTTCTCGGGCGAGCGGGATGTTCGTGTGGAGGCCTCCCGGAAGCAGTTGACCGTGATGTTTTCCGATATCGTCGGCTTTACCGGGATCGCAGACAGCATGACCCGTGAGCATTTGGTGATCTGGCTGAACGAGTATTTCAACGAGATGTCCCGGATCGCGATCAACCAGTACTCCGGTACGCTGGATAAGTTCATCGGTGATTCCATCATGGTCTTTTTCGGCGACCCGCATTCGCTCGGCGAGCGCGAGGATGCACTGCAATGTGTGCGCATGGCGATGGCCATGCTGGAGAAGTGTCGTGACATGGGCGTCGCGGTGCGTATTGGGATCCACTCCGGAGAATGTACGGTCGGCAATTTTGGCAGTGACGAACGGCTGGAGTACACCATCGTCGGCGCCGCCGTGAATCTTGCAGCGCGTCTGGAAACAAGTTCCGAAGCCGGACGTATCCTGATCTCTGATGCGACCCATGCGCTGATCCAGGACGAAATCACCTGCGAACCGCGGGGCACGATCCGGGTGAAAGGGATCAGTCAGGAGATCATGACGCACTGGGTTGATCTGCCGGTGCGTGAGCCTGCCGGCGTTGAGGCTACGGCAGAAGCCCAGATGGGCTGAACACAACAGGGGAGGGAAACATGGCAACCGCGATACGTCGGGAGTTTTTGCGCGAGTTCTTTGGACGATCACCGGCCGCCGTCACGGAGGTCAGCATTCACAAGGAGATCAAGAACTTTTTCATGCTGGTCGGCTGCTCACTGATGACCCGGACTGGGGTGCTCCTGTATCCGAAATCGCTGGATGAGAAGTGGTTACGAAAACGGCCCAAGCTGGAATATGCCGAAAACCAGGCAGGCATACAGACTTCACGCAAGCGCCTGGTGGACCTGCTGCGGGATCGGGAGTCGTTACGCTTCGTGGCGACACTGACCACGATCTCTGTGCCGATCACGACGCGCCTGATCCGCAATGCGATTCTCGGCGACAACGATATCGACAAGGTCACCGATGATTACGGCGTGCTCAATTTTGACGCCATCTACACGGACTCGCGCGTCGTCGACATGCTGCTGAACGGTTATTGTCCGGTGCAATTACAGGCTGCCGGCAAGCAGCGCTTTGTCTGGGAGGGCAATTACGATGCGTACGAGTTCGGTCACCAGATCCGCTTTCCCAACGTACGCATTGTGCTGGAGCGGCAGAATGACCAGTCCATGGTGTTGCACGAGATCGGTCTGACGGAGCGAAACCAGCCCACGCGTTGCTATACACCCGGCGGTGACAACTGGCTGCAGGCGAAACGTATCGCCTGGGGGGTGGTGCAGTACGAGGGAATCCTGCGCTTTCACAGTGGGCTCTGTCACATGCTGATGGAGCAGCACATGGTTGCTGTGGACCGGGATTTTTCCTGGCAGAACCCGCTGCGTGGACTGTTGCGTCCCTACCTGAAGCACGTGCGGGGTACCAATTATCTCGCTGACCACCTGGTCTGGGGGGACCATCAGCTGACCGTGGCATTCGGTCCGTTCACGCACCAGTCGTCGGGGAAGTTCATCCGCGACTATCTGCGGGAAATTGACTGGAAAACCTGGGCGCCCGTGGAGCCCCTGGGTGAGTTCCATCGTTATGCGCATGCCAGTGCACTGTTTTTGTCGGTGCTGGATGAATACCTCAATGAGTTTTTCGCGCAGCATGGACAGACGGTGCTCGGCTTTCGGGAAGAACTGGAGCGTGCTTCACAGGACCTGGAAGCGCACAGTCTGGAAAATGGCGCCGGGCAACCGGCCTCCTCGCCGTTGTTGCGGCCCGGAGACAGTGATGCAGAAGTACTGGAGAACACCCGCCTGTTCTGTCGGTTCCTGATTTTTCAGATCTGTTTTGCGCATTGCTGGTCCCACCTGGCGCTTGCCACGGGCTATCCGCTCAATCCGTTCGCGGAGCATTTCGATTACCAGAACATCAAGCGGGCCGGCAAGGGGATGCAGATTGCCCAGGCCACGCATTTCGCGCACCGCAAGCGGGGCGGCCTGCCCAAACTGATGGATCAGTATGACGGCGGGATCGATCCTGGTCTGATCTCCCGTCTGGAGCGTAATCGCGGCGCGTTCGCCGAGCAGGGACTGGACATCGATTACCTGCTGGAAAGCCTGGTTTGACCGACTTTTTTCAGCGCGGGCAGCAGCACACTGCGGATGCTGTCCCACCCCAGTTCATGCTTGGGCAGGAACCAGGTGCTCTCGTCCTCAAGGATGGAGATTATGGAAGGGTCCACCGTCCCAAACTCTGAAAAGTCATAGGAAGTAGTGAGGATCGCCGGCAAGTGGCGATTCTCTTCCTGCAGCACTCTGATCAGGGAAGCGCCAGTGCCCACGGATTTCCTGCCCAGATCGTAGTCGGCGATCAGAAAGTCCGCCGCAGACCAGGAGGGGTGAGAGGTCGCGCTCTGTGCGGAGGGGGCGGTGACCACATGCAGCGCGTCGCGCGAGAGATCTCTCTGAAAGCGAAACATGTCGCGAATCAGGGTCCGGAAATTTGCATCGTCATCCACGATGAAAATGTAAAACATCGCTTATATTTTTACTGATCGTGCTATGACATCAGTATAGCGGTGCCGGTGCTTGCTTTCCGCGACCCAGGCGCATTCAATCGGCGTATCCATGGTACGGCGGGGGAACATTGTGGAAGCTTACGAGGAGTTGGGCGCATTCTATCTGGGGCGCCGGTACGAACCGGAAACCGGTGTCACAGACGAGCCGATTCTTTACGATGCGAAAGATCTGACGACCCACGCAGTGTGTGTGGGGATGACCGGCAGTGGCAAGTCGGGTCTGGGGATTGCGCTCATTGAGGAGGCCGCGATTGACGGCGTGCCCGTGCTGGTGATCGACCCCAAGGGGGACATGGGCAACCTCCTGCTGACCTTCCCGGATCTCCAGCCCGAGTCGTTTGCCCCCTGGATCGACCCTGCGGATGCCGCGCGCAATGGCAACACGCCGGCTGCACAGGCGAAGGCCACTGCAAAGCTCTGGCGCGACGGCCTGGCTTCCTGGAATCAGGACGGTGACCGCATCGGTCGCTTTGCCGCGGCAGCCGAGCGGGTGATCTACACGCCGGGCTCCACGGCGGGGCGCCCACTGTCCATCCTGCAATCGTTTCGCGCGCCGGGCGCTGCGGTGCTGGACAATCCGGAAATCCTGCGGGAACGGGTACAGGCCACCGTCTCGGGATTACTGGCGTTGGTCGGTGTGGAAGCGGACCCCCTGCGTTCGCGGGAACATATCCTGCTGGCAAACATTGTCGAGCACCACTGGCGCGGTGGCATGGACCTGGACCTGGCCGGGCTGATTCGCGCGATCCAGTCGCCGCCCTTTCAGCGTCTTGGTGTGCTGGAACTGGATGCGTTTTTTCCTGCGCCGGATCGAATGTCGCTGGCACTGGCACTGAATAATCTTCTCGCTTCGCCTGGATTTTCCGCCTGGAGCGAGGGCGAGCCACTGAGTATCCCGAACCTGCTGTACGCGCAGGACGGGCGACCGCGGGTATCGATTCTGTCGATTGCACACCTGAATGACGCGGAACGGATTTCGTTCGTGACCCTGTTGCTGGGCGAACTGATTGCCTGGATGCGCACCCAGCCCGGCAGTCGCAGCCTGCGTGCACTGCTGTACATGGATGAAATCTACGGATACTTCCCGCCCGTGGCCAATCCGCCCACCAAGCAACCGATGCTGACGCTGCTCAAACAGGCGCGCGCCTTCGGGGTCGGTGCGATCCTCGCTACCCAGAATCCGGTGGACCTGGACTACAAGGGGTTGGCCAACGCCGGGACCTGGTTCATTGGTCGCCTGCAAACCCAGCGCGACAAGGAACGTGTGCTGGAGGGCCTGGAGGGCGCGGCGATGGCGGCAGGCGGGCGGTTTAACCGCGCTCTCATGGAGCAGACGCTCGCCGGGCTGGGCAGTCGTGTGTTCCTGCTCCACAACGTGCATGAGGACGCGCCGGTGTTGTTCCATACACGCTGGGTATTGTCCTATCTTGCCGGTCCACTGACGCGCGAGCAGATTCGCCAGTTGCAGCCACCACAATCCACAACACCACAAACGGTGCCCACACTCATGCACCGTGTGGAGGAGGCGGCGCAGGAGGCTGAAACGAGCAGTGTGCAAAGACCGATACTGCCGGCCGGTGTGGAAGAGGGCTTCCTCCCCGCGCCGCCGAACGTGCAGGTGGCGCGATATCGACCCGCCCTGCTCGCCGAATGCACGCTGCACTACAGCAACCGTACCGCAAAAGTGGATGAATGGAAGACGAAAACATTGCTCGCAATGCTGGATGAGGAATCGGCATCCAATCCGTGGGAGACGGCTGAGCCCTACGACGCCGGTTTCGCCGCATTGGAATCGGAACCGGCACCGCGTGCCGCGTTCAGTGAACCACCCGCTGTGTGTTTACGTGCGCCCAGCTACAAGCGCTGGGAGAAAATGTTGAAAAGCGAGTTATACCGCTCCCACGAGATCGTCCTGCTGCGTTGCAATGAACTGAAATTGCTTTCGGAGCCGGGTGAAAGCGAGAGCGAGTTTCGCGGCCGGCTGCGGAGCGCACTGCGCGAGCAGCGCGATGAGCTACTGGAAAAGTTGCGCAAGCGGTATTCGCCCAAGCTGGCTCGGCTGGAGGAACGGATCCGCACCGCAGAGCAGCGGGTGGAGCGTGAACAGTCGCAGTATCGCGAGCAGCAGACCCAGGCTGCAGTGTCGGTCGGTGCGACGGTGCTGGGGGCCCTGTTCGGGCGCAAACTGGCGTCGAGCCGCAACGTCGGGCGTGCGGCCAGCACACTGCGGCGCGCCGGACGGGTCAACCGGGAGAAGCAGGACATCGCGTTGGCCGAGGAAACCCTGCAGGCCCGCATGGAGGACCTGCGTGACATGGAGGCAGAGTTTCAGGACGCGCTGGAACAGGTGCGTGACACGGCCGGGGCGGATGAACTGGAACTGCAGGAGGTGGTCGTTCGGCCGCGAAAATCGGATATTGCGATTGATCGGTTTTCATTCGTCTGGGTTGCGTGAGCGCCCCGGCTGGCTTGTCTTTGGGTTCTCCGGAATGGCAGACTGCGCGCTCCGGGCACAAGCCTGATCTTGAACCACAGGAGAGAACACCCATGGCATATGTCACCATTGATGGCGAAAAGTACGAGAAAGAACTGCTGGAACTGGCCAAGAAGCACACCACCGGCCGCGGTGAAGGCAAGCTGTCCAAAGACGAAGTTGCGGACCTGTTCAAGTCCGCCA
>JBFKXW010000165.1:0-6297 GCA_041637915.1 Pseudomonadales bacterium
CGGCAGGAAGCGGAGCTGGGCGAGCTCGCGAAGAAGTTCATGGGTCAACTGGATGTGGACGAAGACCTGGCCACTGTGCTGGTGGAAGAGGGCTTCACCACGCTGGAAGAGGTTGCCTACGTGCCGCTGGAGGAAATGCTGGCCATTGAGGTCTTTGATGAGGACATCGTGGATGAGCTCCGCAGGCGCGCCAAGGACAAGCTGTTGCTGAAAGAGCTTGCCGACCAGGAAGAGCGTGCGTCGCGCAAGCCGGCGGAAGATCTGCTGGCAATGGAAGGCATGACGGAAGACCTTGCGAACCGCCTTGCCCAGGCGGGAATTCAGACCATGGAAGACCTCGCCGAGCAGGCTGTGGACGACCTGCTGGAAATTGAGAACATGGACGAAGAAAAGGCCGGCGCACTGATCATGCAGGCGCGGGCACCCTGGTTCGAGAACGAGTAACGGCTCTCGCGCTGATCAGGCCGAACTCGGGAGGTAAGGAATGTCAGAAGTAACGGTTGAACAACTAGCGGCGGATGTCGGTGCGACGGTCGAGCGTCTGTTGACGCAGATGAAGGAAGCCGGTCTCGAGCATGAAAAGCCCGATCAGGTGGTAACCGACGAAGAAAAGCAGCAACTGCTCGCTTTCCTGAAGCGCAGCCACGGTGAGTCTGCAGACGAGCCGGCGCAGATTACCCTGAAACGGAAGCGTCTGAGCACGCTGAAGATGACCGGTACGCAGGGTCGCAACAAGACGGTGAATGTGGAGGTTCGCAAGAAGCGCACCTACATCAAGCGGGGCGCGCTGGAAGAAGTGGCGCCTCAGCCGGAGGAAGCTGCACCCGAAGCGCCGGTCGAGGAAGGCACGTCGCCGGAGACCGTTGCGGAGACTGCTGCGGACACCGCGGTAGAGTCCGCCACGCCGGCGCAACCCGAACCGGTGAGCGAGCCGTCCGAAGAGAAGCCCAAGAAAATTATCCCGGACCTGCCGCCGGCCCCCGCGCCCGATGCGCCGGGCGGCGAACACGCCCATCGGCGTGGGCCGAAAGGCGCGCATGAAAAACAGAAAGAGCGGGATGAAGCCAGGCCAAAACGCCCGGGCGCGGTCCGGCGCGAACGCGACAAGGGCGCCAAATGGCAGAAGGACCTGGATCCGCTGTCCTCCAGTTCCCGCGTGGGCCCCGGATTTGATCAACCAGTTTCAGTACGCAGAGGGACCGTGACCAGAACCAAGGTGCTCAGCAAGGTGATGGGGCAGGACAAGCACGGCTTTGCCCGTCCAACAGCACCGACGGTGCGGGAAGTCGAGGTGCCGGAATCGATTCAGGTCGGTGAACTTGCGCAGCGGTTGTCCGTGAAGTCCGGCGAAGTGATCAAAACGCTCATGAAGATGGGTGTGATGGCGACTGTCAACCAAAGCATCGACCAGGACACTGCCGTGCTCGCGGTGGAAGAACTGGGTCACAAGGCGGTGCAGGCCGCGCCCCAGTCTGTCGAAGATACTCTCGCGGTTGTGCGTCCTGCTGAGGCAGAAGCTGCGGGCGAGCCGCGCGCACCCGTGGTAACCGTGATGGGCCATGTCGACCATGGCAAGACTTCCCTGCTGGACTACATCCGCAAGTCCCGGGTGGCAACCGGCGAGGCCGGTGGTATCACCCAGCACATCGGTGCGTACCGGGTGAAGACGGAAAAGGGCGAAATCACCTTCCTGGACACGCCGGGCCACGCCGCGTTTACCGCGATGCGCGCACGGGGTGCGAAGTGCACGGACATCGTGATCCTGGTGGTTGCCGCAGACGACGGGGTGATGCCGCAGACCGAAGAGGCCATCCTGCACGCGCGGGCGGCAGGTGTGCCGCTGGTTGTGGCAATTAATAAAATTGATCGTGAGGACGCGGATCCGGAACGGGTTCGCAACGAGTTGTCACAACGCGAAGTGATTTCTGAAGACTGGGGCGGGGACACGCAGTTCCTGCACGTTTCTGCGCACACCGGCCAGGGTGTCGAAGAGCTGCTGGATGCCATCGTGCTGCAGTCGGAGCTGCTGGAGCTGAAGGCGCCTGTGGAAGGCCCGGCGCAGGGCGTGGTGATTGAATCCCGCGTGGACAAGGGCCGTGGCCCGGTAGCGACTCTGTTGGTGCAGGGTGGCGCGCTCAATCGGGGTGACGTGATCCTGGCGGGAGCCTGCTTTGGACGGGTGCGTGCCATGCAGGACGAAGACGGTCAGCAGATCCAGTCGGCAGGTCCATCCACACCGGTAGAGATTCTTGGCCTGAATGGCTGCCCGGAAGCGGGTGACGACGTGCTGGTGGTCGAGGACGAACGCAAGGCACGGGAAGTGGCTGATTTCCGCAACACCCGGGATCGCAGCGAGAAAATGGCGCAGCAGGCCGGTGCGAAGATGGATCCTTTTGCCATGCTGGCCGCGGGAGAGAAGCGTGTGCTGAACATCGTGCTGAAAGCCGATGTGCGCGGTTCGCTTGAAGCCCTGCAGAGTGCCATTAACGACATCTCCACCGATGAAGCAGAAGCGGTGATTGTCACCAGCGGTGTCGGCGGGATCTCCGAAACGGATGCCAGCCTGGCGCACGCATCCGGTGCGGTCATCTTTGGTTTCAACGTGCGGGCCGAGGCGGGGGCGCGGAAACTCATCGAGAAGGAAGGGTTGGACCTTCGTTACTACAGCGTGATTTACGACATTCTCGATGACGTGAAGAAAATGCTGGAGGGCATGCTGGATCCGGAAATCCGCGAGGAGATCATCGGTACCGCCGAGGTGCGAGACGTATTCCGTTCGCCCAAGTACGGCAACATCGCGGGCTGCATGGTCATCGAAGGAAACGTCAAGCGGAATCAGCCGATTCGCGTACTGCGCGATGATGTCGTGATCTATGAGGGCGAGCTGGAGTCACTGCGTCGCTTCAAGGAAGACGTCGGCGAAGTCCGGAACGGTATGGAATGCGGTATCGGCGTGAAGAACTACAACGACGTGAAGCCGGGTGACAAGATCGAGGTGTATCGCTCCGTTGAGGTGGCCCGCACCCTGGGCGACTGAGGATGCAACCGGCATGGCAAGTGAAGGGCGCGCCCAGCGTGTGGGGGATCAGATTCAGCGTGAGCTGGCTGGCATCCTGTTGCAGGAAATCCAGGACCCGCGTGTAGGCATGATTACTGTCAACGAAGTCAAAGTCAGCCGTGATCTGGCCTGGGCAGACGTGTACTACACCCGGATGGATGTCGAGGGTGCCGGCGATTCTGAAAAGGTCCTCGGTGGCGCGGCTGGCTACATACGCTCCCTGCTGGCGGGCCGCATGTCGCTGCGTTCAGTGCCGCGTCTGCGTTTCCATTTCGATGTGACGGCGGCGAACGCGCGCCACATGGAACAATTGATTGATCGTGCGGTGGAATCTGATCAGCATCCGACCGGCTCCGCCGATGGAGAAGACGAGTGATGAATCAGCCGCGCCGCTCTGCACGCCGCGACATCTCCGGCGTCATGCTGCTGGACAAGCCCCTGGGTATTTCGTCGAATGCCGCCTTGCAGCAGGTCAAGCGACTGTTTCAGGCCGAAAAAGCCGGGCATACCGGAAGCCTGGATCCGCTGGCGAGCGGTCTGCTGCCCATCTGCCTTGGCGAAGCTACCAAGTTTTCCAGCTATCTGCTGGACGCGGACAAGCGCTACCGGGTCACCGCCCGGCTCGGAATGCGCACAGCCTCCGGTGACCTGGATGGTGACGTGATCGGGGAGGAAGCGGTCACGGACGGCATGCACGCACAGATTCCGCAGTTGCTGGGGACGCATTTCAGCGGCGAGATCGAGCAGCTCCCGCCCATGTATTCAGCGCTCAAGAAGGATGGCGTGCCGTTGTACGTGTACGCGCGTCGCGGTGAAGTGGTCGAACGACAGCCGCGCACCGTGCGGATTCATGAAATTCAACTGCTTGGCACGCATGGCAACGATGTGGAACTGGAAGTGCACTGCAGCAAGGGGACGTATGTCCGCACGATTGTGGATGACCTCGGCAATCTGCTGGGTTGTGGTGCGGTCGTGAGTGCCCTGCGTCGGGTGGGCGTGGGCCCCTACGGTCGCAACAGCATGTTGAGCATGGACCTGTTACGCGATACGCGTGAACGCGCCGGTCTGGAGGCGCTGGATGCCCTGTTGCTGCCCGTGGAAACTCCGGTGCTGCATTGGCCGGGTGTCAACCTCAGCAAGGTGGGCATGAATTCCATTCGTCGCGGTCAGTCCGTACGGGTGCCGGAAACCCCGGACGCCGCGTGGGTGCGGCTCATCGATTCTGAGCAGGCGCAGCCGCGATTTGTCGGCGTGGGTGAGGTGCTGGAAGACGGTCGAGTGGCGCCGCGACGCCTGCTGCGCGAGGTTGCGCGCTAAGGCGGGCAAACGGAATTGGCCCGGAAGGGCCGAGACCCGGGGACTGCAGGTATGCGTGGTTCAAGGGGTGGAAGCGGCGCGGTGCGCCGTATATCGAGAATGCATATGCAACATGGAGTACATGAAGATGGCATTGACGGCAGATGAGAAAGCACAGGTAATCGCCGATTTTAAAACGGTGGATGGCGACACGGGTTCTGCGGAGGTACAGGTGGCACTGCTCAGCAAACGGATCGAGCAGATGCAGGAGCACTTTCGCACCCACAAGAAGGACCACCACTCACGTCGTGGCCTGATCCGGATGGTGAACCAGCGGCGTAAGATGCTCGACTACCTGAAGAGCAGGGATGTGGAGCGGTACACCAAGCTGATTGGCAGTCTCGGACTGCGGCGCTAGGAATTTGCAGGGAGGCCCGGCACTTGTGTCGGGCCTTCTTGCGAGAACGTGCAGATAGATGTGCAACGGTATGCATTGGATTGATGGTAGAGATAGAGAAAACAGGACGAGGTTGAAGAGTTGAACGTAATCAGAAAAACATTTCAGTACGGCAAGCATGAAGTAACGCTGGAGACCGGGCGCATCGCGCGCCAGGCGACCGGCGCAGTATTGGTGACCATGGGCAATACGTCCGTGTTGGTGGCGGTAACCGGGCGCCGTGATATGAAGCCGGGACAGGATTTCTTTCCGCTGTCAGTGCATTACCAGGAAAAGACCTACGCCGCCGGCAAGATTCCGGGCGGATTTTTCAAGCGCGAAGGGCGCCCCTCCGAGAAGGAGACGCTGACGTCCCGCCTGATCGACCGGCCGATTCGTCCGCTGTTCCCTAAAGGCTTCATGAACGAAGTACAGGTTGTCGCCACGGTGATGTCAGCTGACCGCGACATGGACCCGGATGTTCCGGCGATGATCGGCACCTCAGCTGCACTGATGGTATCCGGTATCCCCTTCCAGGGTCCGATTGGTGGTGCGCGCGTCGGCTACCGGGACGGTTGCTACATATTGAATCCTGGTTATGACGAACTGCGTGAATCCCTGCTGGACATGGTTGTGGCCGGCACCGATGAAGCTGTCCTGATGGTGGAATCCGAAGCCAAGGAACTGACCGAAGACCAGATGCTGGGTGCGGTGTTGTACGGCCACCAGGAAATGCAGGTTGTCATCGAGGCCATCAAGGAATTTGCGGCAGAAGGCGCCAAGCCGGCTTGGGAAATTGCACCGGGCCCGGATCATTCGGAACTGGCCTCGAAACTGGAAGCGGAATTCGGCGCGCAGATCGGCGATGCCTATCGCATCATCGACAAGATGGAGCGTCGGGATCGCCTCGACGAACTGCGCACCGCAGCGATGGAGCAATTGGCTGGCGAGGACGTGGAAGCGGACACCATTGCAGGGCTCTTTGCCAGGCTGGAAAAGCACATCGTTCGCGAACGTGTACTGAGCGGCGAGCCGCGGATCGACGGTCGCGATACCAAGACCGTCCGCAAGCTGGGGATTGAAGTGGGCGTATTGCCGAAAACCCATGGCTCGGCGCTGTTCACCCGTGGTGAAACCCAGGCGCTGGTCACGGCCACGCTGGGTACTGCGCGGGACGCACAGATCATTGATGCCCTCGAGGGAGAGCGCAAGGATCACCTGATGCTGCACTACAACTTCCCGCCGTTCTGTGTGGGTGAGACCGGCTTTATCGGTTCACCGAAACGGCGTGAAATCGGCCATGGACGTCTGGCGCGTCGTGGGATCCAGGCCGTCATCCCGACGGAAGAGGATTTCCCCTACACCCTGCGGGTTGTTTCGGAGATTACCGAGTCCAACGGTTCCAGTTCCATGGCCAGCGTCTGCGGCGGCAGCCTCGCGCTGATGGACGCCGGCATCCCGACCAGTGCGCCGGTGGCGGGCATCGCCATGGGCCTGGTCAAGGAAG
>JBFKXW010000166.1:0-6281 GCA_041637915.1 Pseudomonadales bacterium
GCGTGGACATCACCGACAGCGCGATCATCGCGGCAGCGAAGTTGTCGCAGCGCTACATTACCGACCGCAAGCTGCCGGACAAGGCGATCGACCTGGTGGACGAGGCCGCCAGCCGCATTCGCATGGAAATCGACTCCAAGCCAGAGGAAATCGATCGGCTCGACCGCCGCCTGATCCAGCTCAAGATGGAACGGGAGGCGCTGAAGAAAGAGGATGATGAAGCCACCCGCAAGCGGCTGGAGCAGCTGGAGGAGACCATCCTGCAACTGGAGAAAGAGGCGGCTGATCTGGAAGAGGTCTGGAATAGCGAGAAAGCTGCGCTGCAGGGTTCCAACAAGATCAAAGCGGAACTCGATCACGCCCGCGTGGAGATGGAAGCGGCCCAGCGGGCCGGTGACCTCGCACGCATGTCGGAGATTCAGTACGGCATCGTGCCCGAGCTGCAAAAGCGGCTGGACATGGCCAGTCAGGCGGAAATGATGGACATGCGCCTGTTGCGCAACCGCGTCACCGAAGAGGAAATCGCTGAGGTGGTATCCAAGTGGACCGGTATTCCGGTGTCCAAGATGCTTGAAGGGGAGCGCGAAAAACTGCTGCGCATGGAAGAGGCGCTGCATGAGCGCGTGGTCGGGCAGGATGAGGCCGTGCATGCGGTCGCGGACGCCGTGCGGCGCTCGCGCGCCGGTCTGGCCGATCCCCATCGTCCGAATGGGTCGTTCCTTTTCCTGGGGCCGACCGGTGTGGGCAAGACCGAGTTGTGCAAGTCGCTGGCGTCCTTCCTGTTCGATACCGAGGAGGCAATGGTGCGGATCGACATGTCCGAATTCATGGAGAAGCATTCCGTGGCGCGGCTGATCGGCGCACCGCCGGGCTATGTCGGGTACGAGGAGGGTGGTTATCTGACTGAAGCGGTCCGGCGCCGCCCGTATGCGGTCATCCTCCTCGACGAAGTCGAGAAGGCGCATCCTGACGTCTTTAACGTGTTGTTGCAGGTGCTGGAGGACGGGCGCCTGACAGATGGTCAGGGCCGCACGGTCGACTTCCGCAATGCGGTGCTGGTGATGACCTCCAACCTGGGCTCTGATGTGATTCAGACGCTGGCCGGCGAGGACAACTACGAGCGCATGAAGAGTGCGGTGATGGACGTGGTCGGTACTCATTTCCGCCCCGAGTTCATCAACCGGATCGATGAGGTAGTTGTGTTCCACCCGCTGGGAGATTCACAGATCGAGGGGATTGCCCGGATTCAGCTGGATCGTCTGCTGGCGCGCCTGCGCGAGCGGGATCTGGCGATGGAGCTCAGTGACGAGGCGCTGGCGACGCTGGTCGAGGCTGGCTATGACCCAGTCTACGGTGCACGACCGCTGAAGCGTGCCATCCAGCGTCACCTGGAGAATCCGCTGGCGCAGGCGCTGTTGGCTGGAGAGTTTGCACCCGGCAGCACCATCCGCGTGGACGTGAACGAGCAGGGCAGCATGGTATTCTCAACCTGAAGCAACGGCCCGGTCGCCGTGGGCGGTGGTGCAGCGTTTTTGAGTCATCGGCGCGAAATTGTCGCGGACTGCGGTTCGATCGGTCCACAGGGAGAGAGTGACCATGAAAATGATCAGCCTGCTCGTGACGCTGGGCATCATCGGATTCGTGGTCTGGAAACAGCTCGGAGGGGGCACAGCGCCGGCGGCGGTGACGGACGTTGGCAGCGTGCAGCGTGTTGCGCCGCCCCGGGTCAGTAGCAACCCGGCAGATCTGCCCCAGTTTGAGGCTGACATGGACCAGTATCTGCAGCGGCAGTCGTCGCAGCGCCGCCAGGACATCGACGCACAGACGGATTAGCAGACCAAAAGAAAAACGCCGGCGACAGCCGGCGTTTCTGCTCTTGCTGAGCGGCGCTCAGGTGCAGTTTTCCGCAGCGACCTGTTCGGCTTGCTTCCGGCGCTCGGCCATCTGAGGCGCTGTCATGAAGACCATCTCGCCCTTGTCATTCTTGACCTGCACCCGCGTGTTTTCGTTCAGCACTTTCAGGGTCTGGCGGGCTTTCTGGCAATTGTGCGCCTTGATCTTCATCTCCAGCGCAGCCTGCTCAGAGGCTTCTGCATCCACCGGATCCTGCGGTGTTGCCGTGGCCTCACCGGCGGCGTCTTCGGCATCCGCAGCCGCTGCGTTGTCTTCCTCAGTTCCTTCTTCAGCCGGCGCTGCGTCGGAAGATTCCGTATCTTCATACAGCTCCGATCCGGGGCGGCGGGACTGCGAGAACGACTGGCCCTGAATCAGCTTGGCGCGATCCGTATGGCCACTGGGTGGGCGTGAGCCGTACTGGGTGACGCCTTTCTCGTCGACCCACTTGTAAATGGTGTCTGCGGCGGGTGCCGGCGCCGCCAACAGGGAGAGCGAAACGGCCGATGCGGCCAGCAGGGACTGAATGGTTGGTTTCATGTGGTTCCTTCCCGAACACGCAACCCGAGGAATATGCAGTAGCATAGCGCAAACCCCGCGATCGCTGAATGAATTGGCTCCTAGACTTGGACGTTCACCGGGTCGGGGGGTTCCCGGTGCCGTTCATCGTTTTCGTTGACAGTCGCTGAATTGCTGGCAAAATAGCCGGTTCAACTCTGGTGTGTCGTATCGGGCGAATGGCCCGTACGGTGCGAAGCTCGCGGCGGGCCAGCCAGCCCGACCGGAAGCAAACAGGATCCCGGTGCCAACCAGCACCTGAGGATGCGCCCAGGAAGCGTTACCGCGCGGGTGATCGGACGGCCTCCGTCTCCTTTACCTACCGCTTGCATTCGCCAAGGTGCGTCCTTGTCCCTGTTTGGGTCCGTTCTCTATGGCCGGAACGTCGCTCCGATTGTGTAGGAGTAGGGATGTGACCAAGCTATCCGGCGCGGAGATGGTCATCCGCAGTCTGCAGGAGGAAGGCGTCGAGTACCTTTTTGGGTATCCCGGCGGTTCCGTACTGCATATATACGACGCGATTTTCCAGCAGGACAAGGTCCAGCATATTCTGGTGCGCCATGAGCAGGCCGCGACGCACGCGGCAGATGGCTATGCGCGCTCGACCGGCAAGCCAGGTGTCTGCCTGGTGACTTCCGGGCCCGGTGCGACCAATACCATCACCGGCATTGCCACGGCCTACATGGATTCGATTCCGTTGATCGTGATTTCCGGCCAGGTTCCCTCGGACGTCATTGGCGAGGACGCCTTCCAGGAAACCGATATGATCGGCTGCTCGCGGCCGGTCGTGAAGCACAGCTTCCTGATCAAGGATCCGCGTGAAATTCCGGGCGCCATCAAGAAGGCGTTTCATATTGCCACGACCGGGCGGCCGGGGCCTGTGGTGATTGATATCCCGAAGGACATGACGGCGCCGAACGAACAGTTCGAGTTCAAGTATCCGGCGACCGTGAAAATGCGCTCCTACAACCCGACCACCCGCGGCCATGCCGGGCAGATCAAGCGTGCCGCAGATCTGCTCATGAAGGCCAAGCGGCCGATGATTTACGCCGGCGGCGGGATCATCCTCGGGAATGCCTGGGAAGCGCTGCGCGAACTCGCGCGGGTCACCGGCTACCCGGTCACCAATACGCTGATGGGGTTGGGGGCATTCCCCGGAACTGACCATCAGTTTGTGGGCATGCTGGGCATGCATGGCACCTATGAAGCCAACATGGCGATGCACCACGCGGACGTGATTATCGGGCTGGGGGCACGTTTTGATGATCGTGTCACCAATGCCACCGGCAAGTTCTGTCCGCAGGCCAAGATCATCCATGTCGACATTGATCCGTCCTCGATTTCCAAGACGATCGATACCGATATTCCGATCGTGGGGCCGCTTGATACGGTGATCACCGATCTGCTCGGTGTGATCGCGGACAAGCACCTGAAGGCGGACCAGAAAGCGCTGGAATCCTGGTGGAAGCAGATCGACGAGTGGCGGCAGCACCACGGACTGCACTTTGACGAGGACGGCTGCGATCAGATCAAACCGCAGCGCGTGATTCGCGCCCTGTGGGAAGCCACCGAAGGGAAGGCTTTTGTGACATCCGATGTGGGTCAGCACCAGATGTTTGCGGCGCAGCATTACGCCTTTGATGACCCGCGCAAGTGGATCAACTCCGGTGGTCTGGGCACCATGGGCTTCGGCCTGCCGGCGGCGATGGGTGTGCAGTTCGCCCACCCGGATGCGCCGGTGGCCTGCGTGACCGGGGAAGGCAGTATCCAGATGTGTATCCAGGAACTGTCGACCTGCCTGCAGTACCAGTTGCCGGTGAAGATTGTGAACCTGAACAATCAGTCACTGGGCATGGTGCGCCAGTGGCAGGACATGCAGTACGGCGGCCGTCATTCCGAATCCTACATGCAGTCCCTGCCGGACTTCGTGAAGCTGGCTGAAGCCTACGGGCATATCGGCATCAAGGTCACCGATCGCAAGGACCTGGAGCCAGCCCTGAAGGACGCCTTCACCAAGTACAAGGACCGGCTGGTGTTCCTGGATATCTACGTCGACCGCTCGGAACACGTCTACCCGATGCAGATCAAGGGTGGCTCCATGCGTGACATGTGGCTCAGCAAGACGGAGAGGACCTGATGCGACACATCATCTCGATTCTCATGGAAAACGAACCTGGCGCATTGTCGCGGGTGATCGGCCTGTTCTCCCAGCGCGGTTACAACATCGAGTCGCTGTCGGTGGCACCCACGGAAGACCAGACGCTGTCCCGGCTGACGCTGGCCACTTTTGGTCCGGACAAGGTCATTGAGCAGATCACCAAGCAACTCAACAAGCTGGTGGACGTGGTCAAGGTCATGGATCTCTCCGAGGGATCGCACATCGAACGGGAACTGATGCTGATCAAGATCAAGGCGCAGGGTGACCACCGCGAGGAGGTCAAGCGCTGTGCCGATATCTTCCGGGGCCAGGTCGTGGATGTGACCCACTCGCTCTACACCGTGCAGCTCGCCGGCACCTCACAGAAGCTGGATGCCTTTCTGGATGCCATTGGACGGACCAATGTGCTGGAAGTGGTGCGCTCCGGCGTCAGCAGTATTGCCCGGGGGGAGAAGGTGCTGACGGTCTGAGCCGTGGAGCAGCGCGAGCCGGCCTGAAGCGTTTCCTCGAGTCGGGGCTTTGCGACCGTCGTGTATTGATCGCGGCTGGCGCCGCTCCTACGGGGTGACGGCTTTTGAATGAACAGGGTTTGGGGGTACACTCCGGCCATTTTTTGAACCAAGCAGAGGATTCAACATGCAGGTCTATTACGATAAGGACGCAGATCTTTCCATCATCCAGTCGCGCAAGGTCGCGATCATCGGGTACGGCTCGCAGGGGCATGCGCACGCCAACAACCTGAAAGAGTCCGGTGTGGATGTAGTGGTCGGACTGCGGGCAGGTTCCTCTTCCCGCGCCAAGGCGGAAAGCGCCGGTCTTGCGGTGGCAGAGATCGCCGAGGCGGTCAGTGGTGCGGATGTCATCATGATTCTGGCGCCGGATGAGCACCAGGCCAGCCTGTACCGTGACGAGATCGCGCCCAACCTGAAGCCCACGGCAGCGATTGCCTTCGCGCACGGCTTCAACATTCACTTCCAGCAAATCCAGCCGTCTGCGACCAACGACGTGATCATGATTGCGCCGAAGGGGCCCGGTCACCTGGTTCGCTCCACCTACAAGGATGGCGGCGGTGTGCCAAGCCTGATCGCGGTATACCAGGATGCCACCGGCCAGGCCAAGGACATCGCACTGTCCTACGCATCGGCGAATGGTGGCGGGCGTGCCGGCATCATCGAAACAAACTTCCGTGAAGAAACCGAAACCGACCTGTTCGGTGAGCAGGCGGTGCTGTGTGGCGGCGCCACCGCGCTGGTACAGGCCGGCTTTGAAACGCTGGTGGAAGCTGGCTACGCACCGGAAATGGCCTACTTCGAATGCCTGCACGAACTCAAGCTGATCGTCGACCTGATGTATGAGGGCGGTATTGCCAACATGCGTTACTCGATCTCCAACACGGCGGAATACGGTGATCTGACCCGTGGCCCGCGCGTGATTACGGACGAAACCCGCGCCGAGATGCGCAAGATTCTCAAGGAGATCCAGACCGGCGAGTTCGCCCGTGAGTTCATCCTGGAAAATCAGGCGGGTGCTGCAACCCTGAAGGCCAAGCGTCGGATCGGCGAGGAACACCCGATTGAGGAAGTGGGCGGTCGTCTGCGCGGCATGATGCCCTGGCTGTCCAAGGGCAAGCTGGTTGACAAGAGCGTCAACTGATCCGGTCGCCCTGCAGGAA
>JBFKXW010000167.1:0-6275 GCA_041637915.1 Pseudomonadales bacterium
CCCCTTCGGCCAATTGCAGCCCTGTGTCTCGCGGAGTAGCCAGGTCGGAGGCGTCGTATTCACGGATCAGGACCATGCCCGGCTGGCGCGGGCGGAGCGACCGGTCTGGTATCTGCATGTGCAGGAGCCGCTTTCCGCGCCCCTGCAGGACTACCTTTATGCAGGGGAAAAACAGAATTTTCATCAGCGCTTTCTGACGCGTAATCGCTCGCCCTGGTATCGTCCGGAGTGCCGTGAGCCGGCTCCACTCTGGGTGGGCGCATTTTTTCGTGGTTCGATGAAAGTCGTTCGCAACTTCAGTACCGCGCGCACACTGACCTGTTTCCATTCCTTCTATCCGAATCCGGGTGCGGAAGAAATTTTGGATGCCCTCTACGTCTATCTGCTCAGTGCGCCGGGACAGGCACAGATGGCCGCTCAGGGCAGTCGGTATGCCGCCGGCCTGCAGAAAGTGGAACCGGGCGATCTGAACCGTACACTGTGTCCACCCAGCGAATTGCTACGGAAACTGGACCGTGGCGTGATCCGGGCGGTGCACGAGGCCGCATCGATCGCGCCAGAGCAGGCTCGATCGGTGGCCACCGCTGCGATTGAATCGCTGGGTTCCGTTGGTGAGTGAAAAAGAAGGGGTCAGTGCATTGAGCAGAAACAGTGTCTGGGTGGATGCTGATGCTTGTCCGCGAGTGATTCGCGACATTCTGGTGCGCGCGGCCGCAAGGACCGGTGTGCCCGTGACCCTGGTATCCAACCACCATCTCGGCATGCCGCAAAGCCCGCACGTGCAGTGTGTGCAGGTGGCACCTGGTTTTGACGTGGCCGATAACGAAATCGTTCAGCGTGCCGGGTCCGGAGATCTGGTCGTGACATCGGATCTGCCACTTGCCGCGGAAGTGATCGCGCAGGGTGCGGAGGCCATCAGCACCCGGGGTGAGGTGTACACCACGGAGAATATCCGTGCGCGTTTGAATATGCGCGATTTCATGGACACGATGCGTGCGAGTGGTGTGCAGTCCGGGGGGGCGCCGCCTCCCGGTTCGCAGGAGAAGCAGGCCTTCGCCAATGCGCTGGATCGCTATCTCGCGCGCTGTAAGAAGGGGTAGCAGAGTTGGCTGAACCTGTGATGGAACCGGCGTCGGTTCGATGGGCCTGGATCACCGGTGGTTCCAGCGGGATCGGCCTGGCGCTGGCGGAACTGCTGCTGCGCGAAGGCTGGCGGGTGGTCCTGATGGCACGGGGGGAGGACGGCCTCCTGAGGGCGCACCAGCGACTGGTGTCAGATTGTGAGGTGGGTCCGGATTACGTGGTGACCGCTGCCGTTGACGTCAGCGTGGAAGCGGATGTAGAGCATGTCGTCGACCGGTTGCTTGCCGGGCATGGCGTTCCGCAGTGGGTGATTCTGAGTGCAGGGGTCGCAGAGCCTGGTTATTTTCATGCGCTGCCTGCCGGCTCGCATCGGCAGCAAATGGAGGTCAATTATTTCGGGTCGCTCTGGATGGCGCGGGCTGTGCTGGAACCGATGGCCTCAGCCGGCGGCGGGCACCTGGTATTCGTCTCGTCCGTGGCAGGACTGATCGGGGTGTATGGGTATAGCGGATACAGCCCGGGTAAGTTCGCGGTGCGCGGTCTGGCGGAGGTGCTGGCGGCTGAATATCGACGCCGCGGCGTACAGGTTTCGGTGGTGTATCCTCCTGATACAAATACACCGATGCTGGCAGCGGAGAATCGTGTGAAGCCTGTGGAAACGCGCCGCATTGCGGCCAGCGGCGGTCTGTGGGAAGCGAATGCAGTCGCTCGTGTGATTCTGGATGGTGTTCGCAGGAAAAAGTTCATGATTGCCCCAGGATTTGAGAATCGTTTGCTGGCCCGCCTGCACAGCCTGATCCTGCCGCTCCTGCAGTGGTGGATGGATCGGGCAGCGCACCAGGACAATGCATAAGATGGCGGAGCGGCAATCCTCTCTGGCGGATCGTCTGAGAGCACGGGCGGCGCATGTCGCGATAGTCGGGATGGGCTACGTCGGCTTGCCGCTGGCATTGCGCTTTGCGAGTGCCGGATACCGGGTCACGGGCATCGACGTGGATGCAGAGAAAGTGCGTCGCCTGAATGCAGCCGACAGCTACATCAATTATATCCCCGATGATGACCTGCAGGCGGCGCTCGATGCCGGTTTTCAGGCAACCGATGACATGGCCCGCTGTGCCGACGCCGACGCGGTGCTGATCTGTGTGCCGACCCCGCTGACCCGCCACCGTGAGCCGGACCTGCAGTATGTGAACGGCACGTTGTCTGGGCTTGCGCCCGCCCTGCATGCGGACATGCTGCTGGTATTGGTGAGTACGACTTATCCGGGCACGACGGAGGAACTGGTGGTGCCCTGTGTGGAAGAACGCGGCTTCCGGGTCGGGGAAGACATCTTCGTGGTATTCGCGCCGGAGCGTGAAGATCCAGACAACCGGCAGTTTCAGACCCAAAATATCCCCAAGGTCGTCGGGGGGATCACGCCCGGCTGCCGGGAGGCCGGCCTGGCGCTTTTTGAAGGGGTCATCGAGGAACTGGTTCCGGTAAGCTCGGCGCGCACAGCCGAAATGACCAAGCTGCTGGAGAATATTCACCGGGCCGTCAACATCGGCCTGGTCAATGAAATGAAAATGGTCGCGGACCGGATGGACATCGACATCCACGAGGTCATTCGCGCGGCATCCACCAAGCCATTTGGTTTCGTGCCGTATTACCCGGGCCCGGGACTGGGTGGGCATTGCATACCGATCGATCCGTTCTATCTCACCTGGAAGGCGCGGGAGTATGGGGTGAACACGCGGTTCATCGAGCTGGCGGGAGAAATCAACAGTGGTATGCCGGAATGGGTGATCGGCAAGCTGGTTGCGGGTTTGAACGCGCACGAGAAATCGATCAGCGGCAGTCGTATTCTGATCCTTGGGGTGGCCTACAAGAAAAATGTACAGGACATGCGTGAGTCTCCCGGTATGCGGATACTGGATCTGCTGCAGGCACAAGGCGCCGAGGTGGAGTATGCCGACCCCATGGTGCCCAGGCTGCCGCGGCTGCGGAATTATCGGTACCAGAAGTGCAGCGTGGATCTCACTGGGGAATCCATTGCGGGTTTCGATGCGTTGGTATTGGTCACCAACCACGACGGATTTGATTACGCGCTGATCCAGCAGCATGCGCGCCTGATCGTCGATACCCGCGGTGTATACCATGGGCCATACGAAAATGTGATTCGTGCCTGAGTCGGTGTTACGGAAGCTTGCCAGGGGTGTGGAGCTCCTGGCCGAGGAGTCCGGTACCGGGCGATCTGCGCAGAAGGGTGATCATGTCATCTACAACACGCGGTTCTTTCTGCGGCGCGGCGAGGAAGTGCCCGTGAATGAATCGCGGGCCGGGCACATCCCGGATGAATACAAGCGCACAGTGGATGGGTTCGTATACATCGACCACCGCATCCGTTTGGGTTATCGGGAGTGTATTGCCGGGCTCGAGACCGGTTTGTTCGGGATGCAGGTGGGCGGCTATCGGCGCTTGCGCATCGCGCCTCATCTGGCTTACCGAGAGAAAGGGATCGAGGGTCTGATTCCGCCGAACGCGCTGCTGGAAGTGGATGTGTATGTACGTGAGATCGAACCTGCTGTAGTGCGGCACTGACCATGGCGTATGACGAGGCACTCGCAGAACGCGTCCGGATCGAAATGGCGGGTGCGCAAGGCCTTGGCGAGAAGAAAATGTTTGGTGGTGTGGCGTTCCTCATTCACGGGAACATGGCCTGTGGTGTATTGCAGGACGGGCTGGCCGTGCGGGTTGGGCCGGCTGCCTACGGGGCGGCGCTCGCTGAGAAGCACGCGCGCGAGTTCGATTTTACCGGCCGGCCCATGAAGGGCTGGGTCATGGTCGAGAGCAAGGGGCTCGTTGGCGGCAGGCTGTCGGACTGGGTGGGGCGTGGTCAATCGTACGCTGCAAGCCTGCCGGCAAAACCCGAAAAAAAACTTTGATGGAGAACTGAAGGATGCGGAAACTGGCGGTTGTCTTGTTGGTTTCGCTGCCTTTGGTCAGTGGGTGTGTGACCTATCGTGCCTATCCGGATGCATCCACCGCCGCTGCCCCAGTACCGGGCGTTGCGGCAACCTATCGCTATGATGGCTCGCCCGGTATGTTCGGCGGTGGCAATGGCCTGAAGGATGCCTTCCGCAATGCGCCGGTGTTCTACCGCATGGAGCGGGTGCAGCAGCCGGTGGATGAGGGCGTTTTTATTGATGTGACCGTGAAGATTCTGCCGCCATCGATACCGGCGATTGGCTTTGGGTACCTGTCTTTTTCGACGCTGACCCTGCTGCCAGCCTGGTCCACGCGGGATGGTTACGAGGTTCTTTTCGACCTCTACCGCGATGGCAGGCGCGTGCGCAGTTTCGACTATACATTTTATCGGGGCTCGTTCGTCTGGCTGCCCATGGTGCTCTTCATCTGGGTCAATGCACTGACGCCGAGTGAGGAATCCGCGTTTGAAGCGGTTGCGGAGCAGTTTCTGCTGGATGCCGGACCGTACCTGCGCCCGTAGTCCGGTTTGAACCCTCTCGTACCGGGGCATTGTTTCTTCTGTGCGTCCGTCTGCGCATGCCACCAGTCACTGGTACGTTGCCAGCGCAATGCGTGGTGTTTTGTGTGTGTTTATCCGAAATAGCCATGGCAGTACCAGTCCCCCGTGGGGATTTCCCGGAACAGCCAAAGGCGCATGTCGTCGTTGCGTCGTGCCACGTAGTAGTCGCGATGTACGGGCTGATGATTCCACCAGCCGGCTTCAATCCGTTCCGGACCATCCAGTAGTTCCATGGCCGTGCCGGACCAGGGCAGGCCGTCGCGTAGTGCGAGTGGTTGTGGCGACGCCAGTAACCAGATCGGTCGCACCTGCTCACAGCTGGCTTGTCCGGCGCGGCCCGGTGCGGCCGGACGCCATGCCTGTTCCGGTCGATGCTCACTGACCACCTCGATGCCAGTCACTGCACCGTTGCCCAGACGTGCATTGAGCTGGTCGACCAGGTCATGACGCTGGGTGGTGGTGCGCTGAAACAGGTCCTGGCTGTCTGCCGTGAGGGAAGAAACCTGCTCTGCCTGCAGGTCGATGGCGAGTGCCGGCGCCTGCATACGGGACTGTTCCAGTTTCAGGCGTGCGATGGAAAGAAAAACATCGGCCCGGTGACCCGGCGCGGACAGCTGCACCGGAATGACGGTGGCGCCCTGCATGCGATGAAACAGCCGGACCGTGAAGCGCTGGCATTGCAGGTGTCTTGTCTGTAACCAGCCGGACAGTTCCGTGATCAGTCTGCGTAGTGGAAACAGCAGCATCTGCTGACTGGTGACTTCTGCAGCAAACTCCACATTGGCCTGAAACTGTGGTGGCGGTTCGTGGAAATGCAGACGGGCGGGGCGTTCCTGGGTCAGATCTGTCAGGCATTCGAGGAATTCGCGTCCCCAGCGCTTGCCCAGGCTGCCCATGGGCAGATCCAGCAGTTCACCCAGGGTACGCAAGCCGACGCCATGCAGGCCCCGCACGGCGGCTGGAAAACCCTGCAGGCATGCCAGTGGCAGTGCAGCCAGAGTGGCCTGCAGGATGTGGTGCTCCAGTCGCCAGCAGTGTGTGCCGGATTGCGCCAGGTGACGTGCCGCCAGAGGGGTCAGGCCCAGTGAGTGGCGCGTGCTGTACCCCAGTGCGGCCAGCTCCTGCTCCAGACGTTGTTTCAGCCCGTCCAGCCCTCCGAAAAGTTTCAGCGAGCTGCCGACCTCCAGAACCAACGCCGTTGGACGCTGTATGGCAACGTGGCTGGAGAACATCCCGGCCCAGCCGGCAAGCCGGGCCAGTGTCCTTTGTTCTGTGTCGGGGTCCTGATCTTTCAGAATCAGTTCGTGGGCCAGACTCTGGGCGGTGGCGATGGTCATGCCGGCCCTGATGCCGCGTTGCGCTGCCGCCGGGTTGCAACGATATACCCAGGCGCGGGCCTGTTCCCTGCGTACGACGACAACCGGCGTCTGACTGCAGGCCGTATCTCCATAGGTCTCCAGCGCCAGGTCCGGAAAGTCGATGCATAACCAAACCATGTGCTCTCACGTCTGTCTGTCTGTGCTGCCGTGGTTTCTCAATTTCATTCGTCCCGGGTTGGGCTGCCCCCTGTTTTCATGTCGGTTGCCGTGTGCGAAACACGTCATAAAAAAGCCCGGCTCCCGGGGGAGGAGCCGGGCGAGGGGTTCCCTGCCGCTGGAATGGAGGG